>JAAFHD010000055.1 GCA_013298245.1 Alphaproteobacteria bacterium | reverse complement strand
CGCGCTGGAGGCAGCGAACCCCGCGCTGATCCGCGCCGACAGCCCGACGCAGAAGGTGGCCGGGCGTGTGGCGGATGGCTTTGCGAAATCGGTGCATGGCGTGCCGATGCTGTCATTGGGCAATGCGTTTGGGCCTGAGGATTTCGTGGAATTCTGCGCGCGTATCCGCCGTTTTCTGTCGCTGGAAGACGCAGCCCTGCGCTTCATCGCGGAGCCCAAGATCGACGGACTTTCGGTGAACCTTCTTTATGAAAACGGCCGCTTCATCCGTGGTGCGACGCGCGGCGATGGCACTGAGGGCGAGGACATCACCGCCAATCTGCTGACGCTGTCGGACCTGCCGCGCGCACTGCCAGCACCCTGCCCCGCGCGCATCGAAATCCGCGGCGAGGTATTCATGACACGCGCCGATTTCCTGGCCTTCCGCGCCACGCAGGAAGCAGCGCTTGCGGAACGCGAAGCCCGCCGCGCGCGCGGCGAAAAACTGGGTGCGGCGGTGCAGGTGCCGGTCAATGCGCGCAATGCGGCGGCCGGTTCGCTGCGCCAGTTGGACGCCACGATCACCGCATCGCGCCCGTTGAAACTCTTCGCCTATGCGATGGGCGAGGCGAGCGAAACACCCGCCGCCACGCATGGCGAATGGCTGGATGTGCTGCGCCGCTGGGGCTTCCGCGTGAACCCGCTTTCCACCGCGCTGGACGAAGCCGATGCACCCGATTTCCAATCCCGCATCGGCACTGAACGCGCGGGCCTGGACTACGAAATCGATGGCGTTGTCTACAAGCTGGACCGGCTGGATTGGCAGGCCCGGCTTGGCTTTGCGGGGCGCGAGCCGCGCTGGGCCATCGCCTGGAAATTTCCGGCCGAACAGGCGACCACACGCCTGGTCGCCATCGAAATCCAGGTCGGCCGCACCGGCGCGCTGACGCCGCGCGCGGTGATGGAACCGGTCTTTGTCGGTGGTGTGACCGTCACCCACGCCACGCTGCACAATGAGGACGAAATCGCGCGCAAGGAAGTGCGCATCGGCGATACGGTGGTGCTGCAACGCGCGGGCGATGTGATCCCGCAGATCATCGGGCCGGTGCTGGAAAAGCGCCCTGCGGATGCGCAGCCCTTCGTCTTCCCGACGCTCTGCCCCGCCTGCGGCAGCCACGCCGTGCGCGCCGGCGATGATGTGGTGCGCCGCTGCACCGGCGGGCTGATCTGCCCGGCGCAGACGGTGGAGCGGCTCAAGCATTTCGTCTCTCGCCGCGCGATGGATATCGAAGGCTTCGGCGAGGAACGGATCGAATTGCTGCACGCACGCGGCTGGCTGCTCGCACCCGCCGACATCTTCGTGCTGCACGAACGCCGCGCGGAACTGGAAGCCTTGGAAGGCTGGGGCAAGCTGTCGGTCACCAAGCTGCTGGACGCCATCGCCGCCGCGCGCACGCCGCCGCTGGAGCGCTTCATCTTCGCACTCGGCATCCGGCGCATCGGCGAACAGAACGCCAAGCTGCTGGCGCGCCACTACCACAGCCTGGCGGAATGGCGCGCGAAGATGGATGCCGCGCGCATCATCGGCAGCGAGGCGCGCGAGGAGCTGGGCGTCATCCAGGGCATCGGCCCCGCCATCGCGCAGGAACTGGTCGATTTTTTCGATGAGCCGCGCAATGTCGCGGCGCTGGATGCGCTGTGCGCGCATGTCGCGCCGGTCGATGCGCCGGTCGCGGATACGGACAGTGCGCTCGCCGGCAAGACCATTGTCTTCACCGGCACACTGGAAACGCTGTCGCGCCAGGAGGCCGAGGCCCGCGCGGAATCGCTCGGCGCGAAGGTGACGAAAAGCGTGTCGAAGAAGACCGACATCGTCGTGGTCGGCGCCGATGCCGGTTCCAAAGCCGCGAAGGCCGCGGAGCTTGGCGTGCAGGTCGCGACCGAAGCCGAATTCCGCGCGATGGCGAATTTCAAGTAGCCGCGCGCAACCCCGCCTGTTCGATCAATCGTGTGATGGTCGCGCGGTCGCGCATGACCAGCGCCGCCGCCTCCGCGGTGCTGCCCACCACCGGGTCATTGCCGATGCCATCCAGCCGCGCGCGGGTCGGGCCGTCGCTGGTGGCAAAGCGCACAGCTTCGGCCACGCGCGCCACCACCGGCGCGGGCGTGCCGCCAGGTGCGAAGATGATGGTCCAGGTCATCAGCTCATAGCCCGGCAGCGCTTCGGAAATTGCCGGCACATCGGGGCGTTGCGTGCGCCGCGTCGCACTGGTCACGCCAATCAATCGCCCGCGCCCCGCCTGCAGCACTGGCAGCAGCGACGACAGGCTGATGAAGCAGCTGTCGATGCGCCCGCCCGCCAGGTCGCGCGCCACATCCGCGCCACCGCGATAGGGAATGTGCTCCATGCGGATGCCCGCCAGGTGTTGCATCAACTCGCCCATCAGGTGGCCGATATGCGCGACACCCGGCGTGCCGAAGGTGACAGCACCCGGGTTGCGCCGGGCGTGGCCGATGAAGCCGGCCAGATCCTCGGCGGGGAAGTCGGCGCGCACCGCCAGGAAATAGGGCTGCGCCGTCACCTGGCCGACCGGCTGCAGCGTGCCGTAGTCCAGCGGCAGTGAGCGGTTCACCAAGGGCGAGGTGATCAGCGTCGCACCTTCCAGCAACAGCGTGTGCCCATCGGCCGGCGCATGCGCGACAGCGGCCGCACCCACCGCGCCGGAGGCACCGGTGCGGTTCTCGACGATCACTGATTGGCCGAGCGATTCGGCCAGTCTCGGTTGGATGGAACGCGCGATGGTGTCGGCAACTCCGCCCGCCGAATACGCGATCACCAGGCGCACCGGCCGCGATGGAAGTTCCTGCGCGCGCGCCAGCGCCGGCATGGCCAGCGCCGCCAGCAGCGCGCGGCGGATCATTGCCGCGCGGCCGCGTTCAACCCGGGCCTGGCGCCGCGCTTGTAGCCCAGCATGCACACCACGCCCTGCCCGCCGCCGAGTTCGTAGATGGTCGCGCCGAAATCGCAGACATAGGCAACCACCACCGGGTGCGCCGCGATACCAGCCACCACATCGCCCACGCGGCAACGGCCGTGCAGATCGGTCAGCAGTGCATCCAGGCGGTCGCGGTCGAAGGGGGCGGTGGGGTCCATGACGCGGGCATCGGCCTCGCAGACATTGTCCTGCCAGCCGGCTTGCGCGGGCATGGCCAGGAGCAGCATCACCAGCATGGCGAAAGCGCTTCGCATCGCTTTCTCCTTCCTCTTGTTGCGGCAAGGTTACGCCTGCGTTCGCGCAAACCACAAGCGCCGTCTGGACCTTTCCGCATGCATAACGCAGCCTGTCCGCGCAACGAGATGGAGCATCGCATGCAGCGCTTCGACATGATCCTGAAAGGCGGCACCTTGGTGCTGCCATGGGGCCAGGAACAGGCGGATGTGGGCGTGCGCGATGGGCGCATCGCGGCGATTGGCGCGCTTGCGGGGGCAGAGGCCGCGACCACGCTGGACTGCGCGAAACTGCATGTGCTGCCCGGGCTGATCGACGCGCATGTGCATCTGCGTGAGCCTGGTGATCCGGCAGTGGAAACGATCGAGACAGGCACGCGCGCGGCGGTGCTGGGCGGGTTGGCCGCAGTGTTTGACATGCCGAATACGGCGCCTTCGATCACGTCGTCGGAACAGCTGGCATGGAAGCGCGATTTCGTGCGCGGACGCGCCTGGTGCGACATGGGGCTGTATGTTGGCGCGACGAAGAAGAACCTGGATGATCTCGGGCGGCTGGAAGCGGAGGCCAATGTCTGCGCGGTGAAGATCTTCGCCGGTTCGTCGACGGGCGATCTGTTGGTGGAGGACGACGCGTCGCTGGAACGCGCCATGCGCAGCGGGCGGCGGGCCATCTGCTACCATTCGGAAGATGAGTATCGTTTGCAGGAACGCCGCCCGCTCTACGAAGGCGGCGGGCCGCACAAGCTGCACGCGGAATGGCGCGATGTGGAGGCGGCTTTTCTTGGCACGCGGCGACTGATCGCGCTGGCGCGCAAGACCGGGCGGCCCGCGCATATCCTGCATGTCTCGACCGCGGAGGAGTTGGAATTCCTGGGCCGCGCGCGCGATGTGGCGAGTGTCGAAGTGCTGCTGAATCACCTGACGCAGACTGATGAAGCCTATGATCGCCTCGGCGGTTATGCGGTGATGAACCCGCCGATCCGTGACGCGCGCCACATGGCAGCCGCCTGGGCCGCGATGGCCAACGGCACGATCGATGTGGTGGGTTCCGACCACGCGCCGCATGCGCGCGCGAACAAGGAAAAGCCCTGGCCTGCGACGGCTGCCGGGCTGACCGGTGTGCAAACCATCGTGCCGCTGATGCTGGACCATGTCAGCGCTGGCCGACTGTCGCTGTCACGCCTTGCGGATGTGATGTGCGCCGGCCCGGCGCGTGTCTATGGCGCCGTCGGCAAGGGGCGGATCGCGGTCGGCTATGACGCCGATTTCACGCTCGCGGATATGGGCGCCTCCCGCGTCATCGAGGACAGTTGGATCGCATCCCCGTGCGGGTGGACGCCATTCGCAGGAACGCGTTGTCAGGGCTGGCCGAAGGGCACGGTGGTGCGTGGGAAACTGGCGATGATGGAGGATAGCGTGGTGGGCGAAGCATCCGGCGAATTGGTGCGGTTTCGATGATCCGCGTGATGATGGTGGCGCTGTTGCTGGCAGTGCCGGCGGCCGCGCAGCAGACGCGCACGGCGCCGCATAATCTCTACAGCTCCACGCGCAACCAGGCGGATTTGGTGACGATGCGCCGGTTGATCGCCTGCGGCATTCAGGTCGCGGCCGAGGATAGCGGTTACTACGAAGGCCTGGCGCCGGATTTCTATGTGGTGATCTCGGACCCGCTGCCATCGCGTGAGGCTGCGGAAGCGCAGCTGGCGCGCGCGCGGCAATGCGGCATCGAAGGCCAGACGCGAATGGTGCGCCGGCGCATCGCCGCGCACTGAATCACCCACCCATCGCGCGCCGCGCAAAGGCGCGCTTCAGCGGCCCGATGCGATCCACCGCCGCGATGCCCACACGCCGCGCGGCACGCAGCACCGGGTTGCGGTTGCCGAACAGCCGCTCGATGCTGTGCGTGGCACCCAGCATCAGCATCGCGGCGGGCCGGCGTTCGGCCTGATAGGCGCGCAGCAATTCGGGCGCGCCGGGGTCCTGGCCATTGGTGATGGCGTCTTCGATCAAACGCGCCAGCGCATCCACATCCTGGAAGCCGAGGTTCAGCCCCTGCCCGGCGATCGGGTGGATGCCATGCGCAGCATCACCCACCAGCGCCAGGCGCGTATCGGTATAGCGCTCCACATGCATCGCACTCAGCGGATAGGACCAGCGGCGGCCGATGACCTGCACGCGGCCCAGTGCATCGCCCAGACGGCGCGCAAGCTCGCGTGAAAACGCCGCATCATCCAATGCGAGCATGTGCTGCGCGATGGCGGTCTTGTCAGACCAAACAAAGGAAGACGCATGCGCGAAGGGCGCGCCGGGCGGTGCGGCGGCCAGCGGCAATTGCGCGAAGGGACCGTTCGGCAGGAACTGTTCCAGCGCGCCATTCCCATGCGGGTTTTCATGCGCGAAGGCCCCGACCATGCCGATCTGCTTGTAGTCCAGCCCCGTGGTGCGAATGCCGGCCAGGCCACGGATCGGGCTGCGCCGCCCTTCCGCACCCACCAGCAAACGCGCGCGGATTTGCGTGCCGTTGTCGAGCGCGATTTCCACACCATCCGGCCCGCGCCCCAGCACCTCCGCGCGCGCCGGCGCGAAGACGGATAGCGCCGGCAGATGCGGCAGGCGCGCGTTCAGCGCCGTGCGCAGTGCCCGCGCCTCGACCATCCAGCCAAACGCGTC
Source organism: Alphaproteobacteria bacterium (assembly GCA_013298245.1). Lineage (GTDB taxonomy): Bacteria > Pseudomonadota > Alphaproteobacteria > Acetobacterales > Acetobacteraceae > Rhodovarius. The sequence continues at coordinate 7,192 of JAAFHD010000055.1, read as the reverse complement.
CTGCCCGGATTCCGCGGCGTTGAAGGTGAGCGACATAGGCGATGCAGGCCGCCCCGGTTCGCCATCCTGCACGCGGATGGTCTCGATCGCGCATGGCGCATCGGGCAGCGCGTCCCACACGCCCGCGCGTTCCAGAATGCCGCGTGAGCCGACAGCGATCGCGTAGCAGCGCCCGTCGAATTCCGGCATTTCCATCGGCGGCAAAGGTGCGGCATCGACCACCGCGCAGGGGATGTCGGCCGCGGCCAGCGCAGTCGCCAGTGTCGCCCCAACCGGCCCTGCGCCGATGATGGCGACCTGCACGTCAATCGTCGTGTTCATCCGCCATATATGGGCTGCGGTGCGGCCACTGTCACGGCCAGGAAATTCTCGAAGCCCGCCTGGCCTGCGCGCGAGAAACGCAGCGTGCGCCCGCCTTCATCGCGCCGCGCCCAGCCGCGTTGCTGGAAGTTCTGCAGCAGTGCGGCGCCGAGGCGCCCGGCCAGGTGGTGGCGCCGTTCGCTCCAGTCCAGACAGGCGCGACACGCCGGGCGCCCGGGGCGTTCGACGGCGGCGATGTCGATGCCCTCGGCCGCGAAGCGCGCGCGGCCGGCGGGCGAGAGGCCAAGCCCATCCACGGTTGCCACCACCAGGCCCTGGCGCAGCACCGCGTCATGCAGGCGCACGCCCTGGGTGCCGGCCAGGTGGTCGTAGCAGACGCGCGCCTCGCGCATCGCGGCGTCACGCGGGCCGGGGCGGGCGCGCAAGCCACCGTGGCGGGCGGCGAGTTCCATCAGGCCCTCCAGCGCGCCCGCCACATCCTGGCCGGCCAGGCGGAAATAGTGGTGGCGGCCTTGCACCTCGCGTAGGATCAAGTGTGCTTCGGCCAGGCGCGCCAGATGGCCGCTGGCGGTTTGTGCGGTGATGTTGGCCTCGCGCGCCAATTCGCCCGCGGTCAGCGCCATGCCGGACATCAGCGCCATCAGCATATTGGCGCGCGCGGGGTCGCCGATCAGGGCTGCGATTTCGGCGATGGTGGGTCCGTCTTTCATGGCGCGCAGCGTAGCAGGTGGCGGCGGCGAATGCTTCGGGCGCGGCCGAAACAACAGGCGGCGCGCGGCGTGTAGTGCGGGGGCATGACACAAGCATTTTCCGGCTGGCGCGTGGTCGCTGGCGCTTTCACCATCGCGGTCTTCGGCTGGGGCCTCGGCTTCTATGGGCCGCCGGTTTATCTGCACGCGGTGACAGCAGAGCGCGGCTGGCCTGTGGCCTGGGTATCGGCGGCCGTCACGTTGCATTTCCTGGTGGGCGCGCTGGTGGTGGCGCGGTTGCCGAGGCTGCATGCGCGCTTCGGCCTGGCGCGCGTGACCTGGTCGGGCAGCGTGTTGTTGGTGGTGGGGTTGCTGGGCTGGTCGGCGGCCTTTGCGCCGTGGCAAATCTTCGCGGCGGCGCTGCTGACGGGCGCGGGTTGGGTCACGCTGGGCGCGGCCGCGGTGAACGCAATCATCCAACCCTGGTTCATCAAGCAACGGCCGCGCGCGCTGTCGATGGCGTATATCGGCGCGAGCATCGGCGGCGTGATTTTTTCGCCCGCCTGGGTGCTGCTGATTGGCTGGTTGGGCTTCCAGGGTGCGGCGTTGCTGGTGGGCGCGGTGACGCTGGTGGTGATTGGTTGGCTGATGCGCGGCGTGACCGCGCGCCGCCCGGAGGAACTGGGCCAGTCGCCCGATGGCGACCCGAACGCAGCGCCGCCCGCCCCGCCCAACGCCGCGATGGACGGCGCCGCCTTGTGGCGCGACTGGCGCTTCCGCACGTTGGCGGCTGGCATGGCGCTGGGGCTTTTTGCGCAGATCGGGCTGATCGCGCATCTGTTCTCGCTGATGGTGCCGGCGCTGGGCGCGGCCTGGGCGGGGCTGGTCGCGGGGCTGGCGACAGCGTCGGCAACACTGGGGCGCACCGCGTTCGGCTGGCTGCTGCGGCCAGGCGTGGACCGGCGCCGGGCGGCGGCGCTGTCCTATGCGGTGCAGATCGGCGGCGTGGTGGCGCTGCTGGCGTCCGGCCTGGCGGAGCCATGGTTGATCCTGCTGGGCGTGTTTCTGTTCGGCTTCGGCATTGGCAATGCAACGTCACTGCCGCCGCTGATCGCGCAGGCGGAATTTCCGCCCTGGCAGACCGCGCGCGTCGTCGCGCTGATCGTCGCACTGGCGCAGGGCGCCTATGCCTTCGCGCCTGGCATCTTCGGGCTGCTGCGGGATGCGACGGGGGATGCCACGGCCATGCTGGTGCTGGCGGCCTGCATCAAGGGCCTGGCCATCCTGGCCTTCGTGGCAGGGCGCGCGCGCATCGCCGCTGCGTGAGTTCATCGGCCTGCAATCGGCACTGTGCAGTGCGCGCCACCATGCTGCACAGAGTTTGTGCAAACCCGGTTCCGTGCCGCGTTTCAGCCACGCCGCGCCCCCTCCCTGCGTCACGCCCCGCATGGCACGCCAAACCATTCGCCAATGGGGGCGACAGGAGAGGCACCGATGAAGCTGATCATGGCCGTCATCAAGCCCTTCAAGCTGGATGAGGTGCGCGATGCCCTCACGCCGCTCGGGGTTCAAGGATTGACCGTTACCGAGGTGAAGGGGTTCGGCCGCCAAAAGGGCCAGACCGAAATCTACCGCGGCGCGGAATACCAGGTGAGCTTTCTGCCCAAGCTGAAGATCGAGGTCGCGGTGCCCGCCGAACTCGCCGACGCCGTGGTGGAAGCGATCGCCAATGCCGCCAAGACCGGCAAGATCGGCGACGGGAAGATTTTCGTTCTCGATGTGGAGCGCGCGCTGCGCATCCGCACCGGCGAAGCCGACGCGGCCGCGCTGTGAACCTGCAAGGAAAGCGACATACGATGAAGAAGAGCCTTTGGGGCGCGCTGGCCGCGCTGCCCTTCCTCGCACTGCCCGCACTGGCGGCCGATGAGCCCAAGATCGACGCCGGCAACACCGCCTGGATGATCGTGGCGACAGCACTGGTGCTGATGATGACGCTGCCCGGCGTGGCACTGTTCTACGCCGGCATGGTGCGCAAGAAGAACGTGCTGGCCACCATGATGCAGTCCTTCGTGGTCTGCGCGCTGGTGGGTGTGTCCTGGATTGTGCTGGGCTATTCGCTCGCCTTCGGGAACGGCAATGCCTACATCGGTGACCTGTCGAAGTTCATGCTGAACGGCATCAACTGGAACGGGCCTTTCGTGCTGGGTTACGGCATGGGCGCTGAATCGGAAGTGGCGACGACCATCCCCGAAACCGTCTTCGTGATGTTCCAGATGACCTTTGCGATCATCACCGCGGCGCTGATTCTGGGCGCCGTTGCGGACCGCATGAAGTTTTCCGCGATGTGCCTGTTCATCGTGCCCTGGACGCTGCTGATCTATTCGCCGATCGCGCATGCGGTGTGGCACCCGGCCGGGCTGATCTGGGCCTGGGGCGCGCTGGATTTCGCGGGCGGCACGGTGGTGCACATCAATGCCGGTGTGGCCGGCCTGGTGGCGGCGCTGGTGATCGGCAAGCGCACCGGCTACGGCCATGACAACATGGCGCCGCACAACCTGGCCTTCGCCATGATCGGCGCCTGCCTGCTGTGGGTGGGTTGGTTCGGTTTCAATGCGGGCTCCGCGCTGGCGGCTGATGGCCGTGCGGGCATGGCGATGCTGGTGACGATGATCGCCGCCTGCGCCGGCACGCTGACCTGGCTGCTGGTGGAGTGGATGGGCAAGGGCAAGCCTTCCGCGCTGGGTGCGATTTCCGGTGCGGTGGCGGGGCTGGTTGCGATCACGCCGGCTTCGGGCTGGGTGTTCCCCGGGGCGGCGCTGATCATCGGCGGTGCGGCCGGGATCGTGTGCTACTGGGGTGCCACCGCGCTGAAGAAGGCGATGGGTTACGACGACAGCCTGGACGCCTTCGGCGTGCATGGCATCGGCGGCATTCTGGGTGCGGTGCTGACCGGCGTGTTCGCCTACGGCATGCTGTACAAGCCCGATGATGCGGCGGGTGCAATGGCCTATTCGGGGTTGATCGCGGGCAATGCGGGCATGGTCTGGATTCAGATCAAGTCGGTGCTGGTGACGATCGCGTTCTCGGGCATCGGCACCTTCATTCTGCTGAAGATCGTGGATGTGATGGTGGGCCTGCGCGTGACCGAGGAAGAGGAACGCGAGGGGTTGGATGTGACGCAGCATGGGGAGCGGTTGGGGTAACCGCTTTCGACGCAGTGAATGGGAAGGCCGGGGTGGGAGCCCCGGCCTTTTTTGTTGGCGCTGATGAGGTTCTGGTTATATTGCCGGGTATATCCTGAAGGGGGCTTGTGATGAGCCAGAGTCCGCAGCGCCGCGCCATCGACAACTACCGGAAGCGCCTGAGCGCGCAGGGCCTGGCGCGGTTCGAGGTGGTCGGGCGCGATGCTGACCGGGAGCTGATCCGCGCGGTCGCCAAACGCATGGCCGAGGGCGGCGCCGAAGCCGAGCGGTTGCGCGCGGCGGTGAGCCAGGTGGTGCCGTCGCAGAAGGGCGGCATTGTGCGGGCGTTGCTGGCCTCGCCATTGGTGGGGTCGGGGCTTGCGCTGACGCGGGTGCGGGAGGCTGGGCGCAAGGTCGATCTGTGATGCGCTACCTGCTGGATACCAACATCATCAGCAATTTCACCAAGCCCGCGCCGTCGGAGGCGCTGGTTGGGTGGATGGCGGAGCAGGCGGATGAGGACCTGTTCATCGCGGCGCTGACGGTGGCGGAGATTTGGCGGGGCGTGCTGGAGAAGCCGGCGGGGAAGCGGCGGGAACAGCTGAAGGCGTGGTTTGCCGGGCCGCAGGGGCCGCGGGCTTTGTTCGCGGGGCGTGTGCTGGCGTTTGATGAGAAGGCGGCGCGGGTGTGGGCGGAGTTGATGGCGAAGGGGACGCCGCGCGGGCGGCCGCGCAGTGCGCTGGATGCGATGATTGCGGCGATCGCGGTGGCGAATGGGTGCGTGGTGGTGACGGATAATGAGCGGGATTTTGTGGGGGTGGAGGTTGTGAATCCGGTCAGGGGACCGGAGTAGTGGACGTGCAATGGAGGCGATATGCCGCGCCGATTCGTACCTGATGTGCATGGAAGACCGCGAGCCTTCGCTTCGCGAACAGGCCGGCGTAGGCAGCGTTGATGCTCGGAGCGATGTGAGATCGTTGGCGGACACAAGCAGACATTGGATCTGAGGGGTGCCCACATACAAAACGACATGCCGCTAACTCATTGACAAAAAACAATTTTTATTAAGTTTAGTCTGGAAGGCGGCCAACCAATTACATATCTTCGGCATAGAATGGCACGTATCGAGCGTTACGATTCGGTTGATCTTCGGCCCTTGGCTTGATGCGTCCAGCAGCGATGGCGTCCTTAATCACATTTGAAACTTGTGGGTATTGCTTCTCGGATAGACCCAATCGCAGGCGAAGCGATGCATTGCTCATTGGTGAACCACGCTCAAAGCATAAGCACGCATGTTGAAAGCATGCCCGAATCCGCTCATCGGGCGTCATATCGGCAAACCGCCTCGGCCCAAATATTGTAACAACGGTCGAACCTTCAATTGCCTGTATTAGCGGTGGGGGCAAAGCCGCTCTTTCGATCTCCTGTATGGCCTTGTCGACGCCACTCCCCCGCTGCTCGCACAATCCCGCATCTCGCATAATTTTTGCGAAACTAGCGTTTCTCGTTTTTGATGGCGAGTCAATGAATCGATCTATTGCAATCAATGGCTCACCCGGATTAGTAAATCTAATTTTATCATCAAATACCTCAACCAGAATACGAGATCCATTAGCTGTAAAATCCTGATGAACGATTGCATTAGCGAGAAATTCTCGGATTGCCAGCTCCGGGAAATCATATATATTTTTTCTTATTCCGTGAACCATGATTTCTTTGATAGGCAAGAATTGCAATATTGTTTGAAGGAGTTTTTGAAATGAGATTAAATAACCTCGCTGCCCATCGAAATCGTGTGATGTGTCTGATTTATCTTTTCCTCTGTAAACAACCAACCTAACGCCTTTATTGGACAAAAATGGGAAATTATTAAGATTTCGAGCGCACAAAATTGCTAGCAGTGTAGATATTTGAAATTTCCCCTGGAGATCGTCCTTTACCCAACCTTCGCTCTTCAAATATTGTATTCTTGTCCCTCTACCGATAGTATTTTTTCTCAAAATCTCAACAAGGGCATCGTAATTGAATTCATTATCTAAATCAGCGGCAGTAAAATTTTCTCCGATAAAACTATTCTCAAAAGAATATCTCGATGTAATTTGCCACAAAGCTCTTTCTCGTTCGGGATGATTTGATAAAGGCTGCTGATTTGTTCCAATTCTAATGTAGGCAATTTTCTTGAATTTTACTGGCTGTTGGTATCCTGGTTTGATACACAAAATTTCAACACGCTTGTCGTCGATCACCAGCGGAAATACCCGTATCACGATTTTAGGCTCAATTAGTTTGGTTAGCCAAAAAACAAATTCCTCGTTTCCTTTTTGCTTGGTGAATAAATCGACATCAGTGCCGACAATCGCATGATCGGAATTCCGCACGCCAAAAATCAAATAGGCATAATCCTTACCTTCCAGCATCGCCGAATTTGCTAAAGATGAAACATATTGCCCAACCGTATCTTCGCTAAAGTTATTTTCTTTGAATTCCAGCCAACTTGTTTCTGAACTAAGAGTGCATAGCGATCTCAGGAGGGCTTCAGGATCGTGGATTTCCATATCCGAAAAACTCCAAAACAGAAGATCGAACCAGAACCGTGTCGTGCAAGCGGGTCCGTTCGGCCGCGTACATTTTCTATTAACCAGCCAGATTGACAATGCCTCACTGCGTGCAAACCAGCCTTCCCCTCCCCATCCCAACCCGCTATCCTCCCCAAATTCCCCCCGGCCCTTCAACCCGATCCCCAAAGGACCGGCCCATGGCCCGTGCCGACACCGCAGACGCCACCGGGGGCATCGCCTCCGCCGCCGTACGCGCCCAGATGGCCCGCTGGGTCGCCCAATGCATCGCTTTCGCGGTGGCCTTGCTGGGCGTCGCCCTCCTCCTCGCCCTCCTCAGTTACACGCCTGCCGACCCATCCGGCTCCACCGCCACGGCCACCGGCCCGCGCAACCTGGCCGGCCCCACCGGTGCCATGCTGGCCGACCTGCTGCTGCAAGGCTT
>JAAFHD010000054.1 GCA_013298245.1 Alphaproteobacteria bacterium | reverse complement strand
CGCAATGTGACGAATTCCTCGGCGGCCGTCGGGTGAATACCGATGGTGCGGTCGAAATCCTGCTTGGTCGCACCCATCACCACGGCGATGCCGATGCCCTGCATGATCTCGGCCGCATCCTCGCCCAGCATATGCGCGCCCAGGATGCGTTGCGTGGCCTGATCGACCACCAGCTTCATCAGCGTGCGACGGCCCTCGCGCTTGGTCATGGTGTGGCGCATCGGCGTGAAGCGCGTGACGTAGATGTCGGTCGGGCCGCGCGCGGCGGCTTGTTCTTCCGTCAGGCCGACGGTCGCGATGGGAGGGCTGGTGAAGACGGCGGTCGGCACATTCTCATAGCTGGCGCGCCGTGCGGCGCCGCCGAACAGCGTATCGGCCAGCGCATGGCCAACGGCGGTCGCCATCGGCGTCAGGTTCAGGCGGTCGGTCACATCGCCCAGCGCGAAAATATGCGGCAGATTCGTCGTGTGTTCGTCATCCACAGGAATGGCGCCGCCCGGCGCGACCGCCACGCCCGCGCGATCCAACCCCAGTGCCGCTGTGTTCGGCACGCGCCCGGTGCAGAAGAACACCGCATCCACATCGCGCATGCCGCCATTGGACAGATGCAGCACCAGGCCGTCCGGCAGCTTCGCTATGCGTGTGGCGTTCACGCCGCCTTCCATGCGGATGCCTTGCGCCTGGATCGCTTCGGTCACCGCCAGCTGCACATCCTGGTCGAAGCCGCGCAGCACCTGCGTGCTGCGATGGAACACCTCCACCTGCGCGCCGAGGCCATGCAGCAGGCATGCGAATTCTAGCGCGATATAGCCCGCACCCAGCACGGCGACGCGCTTGGGCAGCGCCTTCAGCGTGAACAGGTCGTCGGAGATGAAGCCGTATTCGGCGCCAGGAATATCAAGCTTTGTCGCGCGCCCACCCACCGCGATGGCGATGCGTTCGGCCGTCACGCGCTGGCCACCGACGTCCAGCGTATGTGCATCCACAAAGGTCGCGCGCGCGTCGAAACTGGTCACACCCGCGCCCGCCAACAGCCGGCCGTAAATGCCAGACAGCCGCGTCACTTCCACATCGCGCGCGGCGGCCAGCTTGGCCCAGTCATGGCCGTGCACCGAAATGTCCCAACCGAAGGCAGCGGCGTCCTCTGCGTGCATGCCGTATTCGGCGGCGTTGACCATGAGCTTCTTCGGCACGCAGCCGACATTGACGCAGGTGCCGCCCCAGAAGCGTTCTTCCGCGACACCCACGCGCGCGCCATGGCCCGCGGCGATGCGCGCCATGCGCACACCTGCCGAACCGCCACCCATCACGAAGAGATCAAAATCATGTGCCATGCGCGAAGATATAGGCGCGCGCGTCAGCCCGCGCCATGCGGCCGGCGCGGGACAACCAGACGCGAGGTGAAGACCTGCACCTCTTCATCGCGCTGGTTCAGCGTGCGGCTGCGGATCACCGCCGTGCCGCGATCGGCGCGCGAGCGGGAGGGAATGAGTTCGAGCACCTTCACCTCCACGCGTAGTGCATCGCTGGGGCGCACCGGGCGCAGCCACGACAGGTCGCTGCCACCACCACCAACGACGCCCCAACCCAGATCACCGACGGCTTGCACCAGCATTCGCATGGTCAGCGCCGCGGTGTGCCAGCCTGACGCGCAATGGCCGTGGAAAACCGGGTGCGCGGCGGCCGCGACGGGATCAGTGTGGAAGGGTTGCGGGTCAAACTCGCGCGCGAAGGCGATGATCGCCTCCGCCGTCAGGGTTTGCGGGCCGGCGTGGAAAACCTGGCCGACGGACAGGTCTTCCAGATACAGCTTCACGCACCGAGCCCACCGAGTGCGAGGTATTTCACCTCCAGATAGTCGTCGATGCCGTACTTGCTGCCCTCGCGCCCCAGCCCCGATTGCTTCACGCCACCGAAGGGCGCTTCGGCGGTGGAGATGATGCCTTCGTTGATGCCGATGATGCCGGCCTCGATCGCCTCCGCCACGCGAAAGATGCGGCCCACATCGCGCGCGTAGAAATACGCGGCCAGGCCGAACTCGCTGTCATTGGCCAGGCGCACGCCATCGGCCTCCGTCTCGAAACGGATCAACGGTGCCACGGGGCCAAAGGTCTCTTCGCGGAAGATCAGCGCCGTCGGCGGCACGTGGTTTAAAATCGTCGGTTCAAAGAAGTTGCCGCCGCGCGCATGCCGCTTGCCGCCGGTCACCACCTTTGCGCCATGCGCCACCGCATCGGCGATGTGCTCTTCCACCTTCGCGACCGCCGCCGCATTGATCAGCGGACCTTGCGTGACGCCGGGTTCCATCCCGTTGCCCACCTGGAGCTTCGCCACCGCTGCCGCCAGTTTCTCGGCAAACGCGTCATACACGCCCGCCTGCACCAGGATGCGGTTGGCGCACACGCAGGTCTGCCCGGTGTTGCGATACTTGCTGGCCATCGCACCCTGCACGGCCGCGTCCAGATCGGCATCGTCGAACACGATGAAGGGCGCATTGCCACCCAGTTCCATGCTGGTCTTCTTGATCGTGTCGGCGCATTGCCGCAGCAGAATCCGCCCCACCTCGGTGCTGCCGGTGAAGGACAATTTCCGCACCAGCGGGTTCGCCGTCAGCTCGCCACCCGTCGGCCCCGAAGGCCCGGTGATGACATTGCACACGCCCTTCGGCATGCCCGCACGCTCCGCGATGACGGCCAGTGCCAGCGCGGAAAACGGCGTTTGCGACGCGGGCCGAATCACGCCCGTGCAACCCGCGGCCCAGCCCGGTCCTGCCTTGCGCGTGATCATCGCGGACGGAAAATTCCATGGCGTGATCGCGGCGAAAACGCCGATCGGTTCCTTCATCACCAGGATGCGCCGGCCCGGCGCGTTCTGCGGAATGGTGTCGCCATACACACGCCGCGCTTCCTCCGCGAACCATTCCAGGAAGGAGGCGGAATACACCACCTCGCCCTTCGCTTCGGCCAGCGGCTTGCCCTGTTCGGCGGTCATGATGGCCGCCAGGTCATCGGCGTTGGCGTGCATCAGTTCCGCCATGCGGCGCAGGATGGCGGCGCGGTCCTTCGCCAGCATCGCGCGCCAACCTGCGAAGGCCTTTTGCGCGGCTTCAATGGCGCGCCGTGTCTCGGCCGCACCCATCGCCGGCACATGGCCGATCACCTCCCCAGTTGCGGGGTTGCGCACGGCGAGTGCGGCGCCGTCATCGGCCTGCACCCAGGCGCCATCGATGCAGTTGGCCTGGCGCAGTAGCGATGCGTCCTTCAAGGGCAAGGTCGCGATAACATCGAGCATGGGCTTCTCTCCCTCGTGGATGGGCCAGCCTACGCCCCTGTTCAGCCCTTCGCCAACATTCGCAGCACCGCGTCCGCGGTGGCGCCGATATGCCGCTGTAGTGCGGCTGTGGCGGGTTGCGGGGCGCGTGCGAGTACCAGCCGCGCCAGCTCCTCGTGTTCGCGCAGCATCGCTGCCCAGTTGCGTGTGGCGCCCTTCAGCACGCGCCGATAGCGCGTTTTCTGCATATAGAGTTCGTCGCAGAAGCCGCGCAGGCTGGGCCAGGGGCAAGCCGCGATCAACGCGCGATGGAAGGCGTGGTGCTTCACCTCATACGCATCGAGCCATGCGCTGTCCGCCCGCCGGCGCTTCACTTCCGCGCGCAGCAGGGCGAGTGCCGAGACGATGCCGTCTTCCCAGCCCGCATCGCCGTGGCGCATCGCAAGCCTGAGTGCCTCCGCCTCGGCGATCTGGCGGCTTGCGGTAATGTCCGCCAGATGCGCCCGCGTGATCGGCGGCACGGAAAAGCCGCGCTGCCCCTCGGCCACGACGAAGCCCTCGGCGGTCAGTCGCGCCAGCGCCTCGCGCAGCGGCGTGGCGCCGATGCCGAAGCGCTGCGACAGCGCGCGGAGGCGCAGGCGTTCGGCGGGTGCGAGACTGCCCGCGAGGATTTCCCCGCGCAGGCGCCGCGCCGCCACGTCGGCCAGCGTGGGACTGTCGCCTGAGGGGTTTTCATCGAGCATGCTTGGCAAAATATATTTTCAGTTGCATCGTGGATCAAGGACGATAATGCTCCACCCGAGGACAACGTGCAGGAAACACAATCTTGATGTCGCACGACACACACGCGCCGGGTCTGCGCAGCTGGGTCGCCAGCGCCAATGCGCCTGGTCATGACTTTCCCATCCAGAACCTGCCCTTCGGGGTGTTCAGCGCGGGCGGCGACGCACCGCGCGGCGGTGTCGCGATCGGCGACAAGGTGCTGGACATCGCAGCCGCCCTGGCTGCCGGGCGCGTGCGCGGCGTCGCCGCACAAGCCGCCGCACAACCCACGCTGAACGGGCTGATGGCGATGGGTCGGGACGCCAGCGCCGAATTGCGCGCGCAGCTTTCCGCGCTGTTGGCGGAAGGCGCCGCGCCCGCACCAGAACTGCTGCACGACCGCGCCAGCCTTGCCATACATCTGCCGGTGGAGGTGCGGAATTTCTCGGACTTCATGGCAAGCCGGCCGCATTGCGCGCGCCTGGGCCGTGCCCGCAACCCGGACAACCCCCTGCCGCAAGCCTTTCACCACCTGCCGGTAGCGTATCACTCGCGCGCATCATCGGTGCGCGCATCGGGCACGGATGTGCGCCGCCCCTGGGGGCAATACCCGCAGGAGAACGGCATCATCTTCGCCCCCACGCAGGCGATGGATTTCGAACTGGAAATGGCGATCTGGATCGCCGAGGAAAACGCGCTGGGCGACCCCACGCCGATCACCCGCGCCGATCGCCGCATCTTCGGCGTGGGCCTGCTGAACGACTGGTCCGTGCGCGATGTTCAGCGCTACGAAATGCCGCCGCTGGGCCCGTTCCTGGGCAAGTCACTGCTGACCAGCGTGTCGCCCTGGGTGGTCACGATGGACGCAATGGCCCCCTTCATGGCGCCGTTGCCGCCGCGCCTGCCCAGCGACCCTGCATGCCCCGCGCACCTCGACACACCGCGCCACGACGCGCTGCGCGTGACAATGCGCGCAGCCATCCTGACACCACGCATGGCGGCCAGCGGCATCGCACCACATGTCGTGACCGAAGCACCGCTCGCAGAGATGTACTGGTCGCTGGCGCAGATGGTCGCGCACCACACTTCCAACGGCTGCAACCTGCTGCCTGGCGATCTGCTCGGCAGCGGCACGGTTTCCGGCGCAGCCGACGGGCAGGAAGCCTGCATCGCGGAGCTGCTGCTGCGAGGCCCAATCGCGCTGCCCAACGGCGAAACGCGCCGCTACCTGGAAGACGGCGACACTGTCATCTTCACCGCGCGCGCCGACGCACCAGGCGTCACACCCATCGGCTTCGGCGAATGCCGCGGCACCATCCTGCCCGCGCACCGGAGCTAGCCATGCGCCGCATCATCGACATCTCCGCGACGCTCAAGGCCGGCATCAAATCCGACCCGCCGGGCATGGAGCCGCAGATCGAATATCACGACCACCACATGACCGCGCCGCGCATGGCCGACTACATGGGCATACCCATTTCATCGCTGCCCGAGGGCGAATACGCGGCCGTCGAACGCGTGACCATCAGCACCCATAACGGCACGCATATGGACGCGCCCTATCATTACTTTTCGCGCCAGGATGAACGCCTGGTGCCAGGCGGGCGGCCTTCCCTGCGCATCGACGAAATCCCGCTGGACTGGTGCTTCCAGCGCGGTGTGAAACTGGATTTCCGCGCGAAGGCGGATGGCCATGTGGTGCAGCCTGATGAAGTGGAAGCCGAACTCTCCCGCATCGGCCACACGCTCGCACCGCTGGACATCGTCGTGGTCAACACCCGCGCCGGTAGCCGCTACGGCCATGATGATTTCATCGACAGTGGCTGCGGCATGGGCAAGGCAGCAACGCTGTGGCTGCTGGAACGCGGCGTGCGCGTCGTTGGCACGGATGGTTGGTCCTGGGACGCGCCGTTCAGCCACACCAAGAAGCGCGTGGCCGAAACCGGCGACACCGCGCTGATCTGGGAGGGCCATCGCGCGGGCCGCGAGATCGGCTATTGCCACATGGAAAAACTCTCGAACCTCGAAGCCCTGCCCAGCACCGGCTTCATGGTCGCAGCCTTCCCCGTGAAGATCCATCGCGCATCGGCCGGCTGGGTCCGCGCCGTCGCCATCATCGAGGAGTAGATGCAATGCGTCGCCTGCTGTTCGCCCTGCTGATCGCCGCCACGCCCGCCACTGCGCAATGGCGCCCGGACGGACCGATCACCTTTGTCAGCCCCTACGCGCCAGGCGGTGCGGACGGCTTCATGCGCACGATCGGCGAGTTCTTTTCGCAACAGCTCGGGCAATCACTGGCGGTGGTCAATCGCGATGGCGGTTCGGGCGTGGTCGGCATGCGCAGTGTGGCGACCGCGGCACCCGATGGCCGCACGCTTGGCATGACGCCAATGACGCCCATCGTCGTGCAGCCGCACATGGTGCGGAACCTCGGCATCGACCCGACCAGCTTCGCGCCCGTCTGCGGCACCAATGAAAATGTTCTGGGCATCGTGGTGCGCAGCGAAACGCCCATCCGCACCTTGCCCGAACTCGTCACCGCCGGCCGTGCGCGCGCGATGACCTTCGGCAGCGCCGGCCCCAACAGCCTGCCGTTCCTGGGCGTGTGGCGCATCCAGCGCGCGACGGGCGTGGACTTCACGCACATCGCCTATCGCGGCGACCCACCGCACCTGGTGGAACTGCTCGGCGGCCGGTTGGATTTCTCGACGACTGTCGTGGCCTCGGCCAGCGAATTCATCCAGGCCGGGCGCATGCGGCTGATCGGCGTGTTCAGCCATGGCCGCCACCCGGATTTCCCTGATGTGCCGACCGCGCGCGAACAGGGCATCGACGCGCTGCAGTTCAGCCAGGTCGGCATCTACGCACCGCGCGGCACGCCCGAAGCGGCACTGGCACGCTATGAAAACCTGTGTCGCGAAGCGCTGGAAACTGAAGCTGTGCGGCGCGTCGCCGCCCAACTGCGCGTGGTCATCCGTTACATGCCGCGCGCGGAATTCGGCACGATGATCGCCGGCGAATTCGAGGCCTATCGCGGTATCCTGCGCGACCTGGGCGTGCAGCCCGAATGACTATCGCGGCCGTGCCAACTCCGGCACGGCCAGCTTGCGCACCGCATCTTCGCCGGCCGCCGCGATACGCTCGGCGCCGATCGCGGCTTCGGGGTCGTCGCTGTTGCGCCAAGCCTTGTATTCATCCGCGTAATCCCAGCCGAGGCCCTCGGCCAGCACATGCACCCAGTTCAGCACACGAATGCCATGCGTGCGTTCCAGAACCACCAATTCACGGTGGCAGGAATGGAAGATCGTGACGATGGTATCCGCGCCGGCTTCGCGCGCGGCGGCCACCAGCTTCTCCTTGTGCGCCGGCAGCGCGCCCGGCACGTTCGCGAGCCCGAAGCACATGTAGGACGGCGCGCGGTACGCATCGTCCATCACCGTCACACCCGGCACCAGGCGCATCAACGCGGGCACCGCTTCATTCACACCGGTGCGGTTGCCGACATGCCGATCCACCATCACCCGCGCCGCGAAACGCCGCGCCATCAGCGGCGTCAGCACATCGGCCCGTTCCAACACCGCCTGCGCCAGATGCAGATGATCGAAGCGCTGCGTGCGCGCAGCCCCCATGAAGTCATCCAGGTTGGAATGGCAGCTCGGGCACCAGGTGATGACGCGCGCGGCACCACTCTCATTGAAGCGATCCATCGTGCGATTGGCCATGCCCTCGGCGATGCGCGGCGTGCTTTCCTTCACGCTGCCGCAGCAGGTGGTGGGCCCACCCACCGGTTGCGCGGGCGCACCCAGCACCGACATCAGCCGCTCCGACAGGCGGATGATCTCGCCATGGCGCGTCATGTTGCAGCCATACCAGAACAGGTCCTGCGTCATTGCCAGCGCTCCCATTCCTCTTCGGTCATCGTCAGGCGTGCGAAGGTTTTGACACGTGCCATCGCGTCGCGCGAATCACGCGGCGGGATGGCGCCGCCTTCCTGCGCGCGGAATTTCGCCAGGCGCAGCATCATCATCGGGTTCACCGCTTTGGGACAAGCCGGCACGCACACACCGCTGCGTGTGCAGGCGCTGGTCCAGGCGCGCGACGCCTCATCGCCGGCGCCGCCCTGCAACAGGTCCAGCACGCCGCCCACAATCGCGCTGCCATCGGCGCCCTGGGCCGCGGGCGCGTGCGCGATCATCGGACACACACGGAAGCATTCGCCGCAGCGCGTGCAGGCGGCCAGCATGCGCGCGGTCTCCGCCTCGCGCAGCGCGGTCCAGTTGTCGTGCGGCACTACCATCCGTTCACGCGGTTCCATACGGCGATCACTTCGCGCGACCCATCGACCACATGATACCGCTCATGCGCCGCGACCGTCATGCAGGTGTGGTTGGGAGCGACACGCACCCGATCGCCCACGCGCAGCTGCATCGGGCCGGGCGAGACCTCGCCATGTTCCTGGTGCGTGCGGATGATGATGGCCTCGCCGAAACTCGCGCGCGCATCCATGTCCAGGACCAGGCCGAAGCCGTAGTCCTTGGGCGCGGCCTGCGTGGAGCGATCCTTGCTGAGCGCGAGGCCGCCGCTGTCCAGCAGGATCGTCCCTTGCGCCGGCCGGCGCCCGATCACGCTGGCGAGCACCGTCACCGCGATGTCGTCCTGTGGATGCGTGCCGAGCTGCGCCTGGAACAGGTCGCCGAACATGTACACGCCGGCGCGCACTTCGGTGACGCCGTCCAGATGCTTCGCGTGCAGTGCGGTGGGTGAGGAGCCGAGCGACACGATCTGCGGCCGCAGCCCCGCATCGCGCAGCATCTCGGCGGCGCGTGTGACGCCGGCGCGCTCAGCCTCGGCGATCCGTTCCATCGTCGCGGCATCGCGCCCCGCATAGGAATGGCCGCCATGCGTGAACAACCCCGCGAGCCGAGAGCCGATGGCCTGCGCGATGGGCAGAGCATCCGCAGGCGGAACGCCGCCGCGATGCTCACCAACATCGACTTCCACCAACGCTCGCACGCCGCCGGGATGCGTGGCGATCAGGCGCGCCATTCCGATATCATCCGTGATGACCTTGATGTCAGCGCCCTGCGCGTTCAGAGCGGCGACCTGGTCCAGCTTCTGCGGCGTGATGCCGACAGCGTAGATCTGGTCGCGCCATCCCTCCGCGAAATAGGCCGCTTCCGCCAGGGTCGAGACGGTGATCGGCCCGCCATCCGGCGCCGCCAGCGCTGCCACATCGCGGCTCTTTGCGGTCTTCATGTGCGGGCGCAGCACCACGCCGGGATGGCGCGCGATAGCGCGCTGCATCAGCGCCAGGTTGCGCGTCAGCACGGCGACATCAAGCACCAGGCATGGCGTGGGCAGATCATCCAAGGTCATGGCCAGGTGGTCTCCGGGTCCAGCGGCAAGACGGGCCGCGGCAGGTGTTTCCAGTCGAAGCGCGAGAGGATGGGCGATGTCAGGCCAGGGCCATCCACTTCGACGATGCGCTCATGCGTGAAGAATTCGTCGAAGCCGCCGCGGAAATGGCCGCGCGACTTCACGACCACCGCGCGCGCCGCGCCGATGTCGATGCCCAGATGCTCGAGAAAAGCCGGGTCGGCGCATTGCGTGCGGATGGAGATGACGACCACCGCAATGCCATCCAGATCCAGCCACGCAGTTGGCCCGAGCGTCATCGCGGTGCCGGCGAAGATGCCACGCCGCCCGGTGACGCGACCGTCGGACAAGGCGCGCACTGTGGCCGGCGTCGTGAAGCCTTCCGTGAAACGCGCGCTGAATTGCGCGCCTACACCCAGCGCATGCGCCTCGGCCGCCAGTGCCGGTTCGTGAATGACGCCGAACACCGCACCAGGCACGCGTGCCGCGTGGAAGGCGCGCAGGATATCCATCGTGTTGCCACGACCGCCGCCGCCCGGATTGTCCGCGACATCGGCGAAGGCCAGCGGCGCCTCGCTTTGCAATGCGCGTTGCACCGCTTCCGCCACGGGCGTCAGCTGCGCGATGAAGCGTGCGCGGCGTTCCCATGCGGCGCGCGCAAGTTCATCAGCCAATGCGTCACCGGCGGCGGCGTCGGTTGCGGTGACCACCACTGTCATGCCGTTGAACGGCGTATCGCCATACGCGAAGCCGCCCATGACTGAGACATTCACGATGCGCGGATCAGTTGCCGCGCGCGCCTGGCCAAGGTTGATCACCTCGGCATACGGGCCTTGGGCGGTCAGCATGGAAACGGTCGGCGCCACGATTGGCAGGCGGCGATGCGCGCGATGGAAACGTTGGCCGGCCAGCAGGCGGCGCATGACATGCGCGGCTTCGATGCCGCGTTCGCGCATGTCCATATGCGGGTTTGTCAGGTAGCCGATGAAGGCGTCGTTCAGCGCGACATTGTCGTCGCTGACATTGGCGTGCAGGTCATAGGTGCAGACGAAGGGGATGTCGCCCAGCACCTCACGGACCAGCGCCTGGATGGCGCCTTCCGGATCGAGCAGCGCGGTGGTCAGGCCGGCGCCGTGAAGCACCGCATAGCACCCTTCGACCTGGCCGCGCAGTGCTTCCAGGTTGCGGCGCCACTCGGCCATGAAGGCATCGAAGACGGGCTGTTCCACTGGCCCATTGGGCTCCGCCATCACCAACAGGCTGGGGTGTGCCTGCCATTCGCCTGTGGCGTCCATCGTGGTGACGAAGCCGGGCATTTCACCAAGTGCCGCGGGCGCCGCAGCGCGTGCATCCGCGGTGATGGCATCACCACGCAGCAGGCAGCGCGTTTCGAAGTCGCGCAGCGTTGCGGGTGGTGCGAAGCGGTTGCACTCGATGGAAAAGCCCAGCAGAGCGATGCGAGGTGCAGTCATGCCGGAAGGCCGAGGAATTCCGCGTAGCGCGGCGTGGCCTTCAGGCCGGTGCCGGTCAGCACGACCACGGTGCGTTCCCGGGCGGCGATGCTGCCGGCTGCCAGCAGCTTGCCGAAGGCGGCGGCCGCCTGTGCGCAGGTGGGTTCGACATAGATGCCGACGTGCGCCAGCGACAGCGATGCATCCTGGATTTCCGCTTCGTCCAGCAGGACGGCGCCGCCGCCCGATGCGCGCATCGCATCGACACACTCACGCGCCCGCAGGGGTTTCGCGATGGCTGTGCCCTCGGCGATGGTGGGCTGTGCGTCCGTGGGCGGCAGGCCCAGCGCTTGCCGCGCGATCGGGCCGCAATGTGCTGGTTGGGCCGCGAAGATGCGCGGCAGGCGTGTGATCTGCCCGGCGCGCAGCAGTTCCGAAAACCCGATCATGCAGCCCAGCACGTTCGACCCCGCGCCGCAGGGCACGATGATGTTGTCGGGTGCGGCGAAGCCAAGGTCTTCCCACAATTCATAGGCCAGCGTCTTGGTGCCGTGCAGGAAAAATGGGTGCCAGTTGTGGCTGGCGTAGAAGATGTGCGCGGCCTCGCGCTCCGCGGCATCGGCGCAATCCTGCCGGGTGCCGGGGACGAGTTCGATCTCGGCGCCGGCGGCGCGCGACTGCACGGTCTTCGCCGGCGATGTGCTGGCCGGCACCATGATCTTCGCGCGCATCCCGCCGCGCGCGGCATAGGCGGAAATCGCGGCCCCGCCATTGCCGGAACTGTCCTCCAGCACGTGTTGGATTCCCTGCGCGCGCAGCAGCGACAGCATGACCGAGGCACCGCGATCCTTGAAGGAACCGGTGGGCATGAACCACTCGCATTTCAGCAGCGCGGTGGTGCCGGCGAGCGAGGCTTCGATCAGCGGCGTGCAGCCCTCGCCCATGGTGATCGGCACTTCGGGCAAGAAGGGCAGAGCGGCGGCGTACCGCCAGATGCTGCGCGTGCCGCGCGCAATGTGGTCGCGACCGATGCCTGGAAGGTCGGTCAACAGCAATGGTTCGCGCGAGGGTCCGCACCAGCGTGGGGTGTCGAGCGGCCACGTGCGGCCAGTATGCGGATCGAGATATGCAACCATGGCAACAGGGTTGCGCCATGCCGCGCGCGCTGCAAGCCTGCCCCCATGCAGGACATGGAACTGGCCAGGCTGGCGCAGGAACTGGTGCGGATCGACAGCCGCAGTGCGCTGTCCAACATCCCGATCGCGGAGCGCATCGAGGCGGAGCTTGCGGGCTTCGAGATCGAGAGGCTCGACTACACGGATGCTGCGGGTGTGGCGAAACGCGCGCTGGTGGCGCGGCTGGGCGCGCCTGGTGGGTATGCGCTGTCGGGGCATATGGACACGGTGCCGTCGACCGGCTGGACCGATGACCCATGGTCCGGGCGCATCGACGATGGCGTGCTGCACGGCCTTGGCAGCCAGGACATGAAGGGTGCGGTGGCGGCCTGCATCCTGGCGGTGAAGCGCGCGGGGCAGGGCACGCTGATCCTGACGACGGATGAGGAGACCACCAAGGCCGGTGCGTTTCGCATCGCCGAACGCAGCGCATTGGCGCAAGGCGTGAAGGGCATCATCGTCGCCGAACCCACCACGCTGGTGCCGGTGCGCGGACATCGCGTGCATATCCTTTTCACTGCGGTGGCGCGCGGCGTGCAGGCGCATTCTTCGACTGGCCAGGGAGTGAATGCGAACTGGGCGCTGATCCCGTTCCTGGTGGAGATGCGCGAAGTCTTCCAGCGGCTGCGCAGCGACCCGGCCTGGCAGGACGCCGCGTATACGCCGCCATTTTCCGACTTCAACCTGGTGATCGACAATCACGGCACGGCGCAGAATGTGACGGTCGGCCGCGCCACCGTGCAGATCAAGTTCCGCTACAGCCGGCGTGTCGATCCAATGCCGATTCAGAGCGCGGTGCGGGAGGCGGCGGCGCGCCACGGCATAGAACTGCACGAGCAGCATGAGGGCAAACCACCCGAATTGCCGCCTGAACATCCGTTGATCGCGCACATGGTTCGCGCCACCAACAACGCGCCCGTCACTGCGCCGTACGGAACCGATGCGAGCGAACTGCAGGCGATCGCGCCTTGCGTCGTGCTGGGGCCTGGCAGCATCGCCACCGCGCATACGCCCCATGAGTGCGTGGCACTGGCCGATCTGGAAGCGGCGTGCGACCTGTATCAACGATTGCTCGCAGAAGCACAGGAAATGCCATGATCGACTTCGCCTCGCT
>JAAFHD010000053.1:11579-13205 GCA_013298245.1 Alphaproteobacteria bacterium | reverse complement strand
TGCGCTGCCGCAAACACACTGGCGGATGCAAACACCATGCGGTCATCACCGCCGCCCGCCTGGATCAGCGTGGCACCATCGCCGGCGACAAACACATCAGCGCCCGCGCCGCCGAACGCCGTCAGTCCATGCGTCGCCGTCACATGCAGCGATGCATTGGCGCCCAGTGCGGTGCCATCCACACCCAGCAACGTCGTGTTGGGTGCGGTGATCTTCACCACGCGCCCGGCAAAGGCATTGGCATCGGCCGCGCTGATCGTGGCCGATAGCGGCGCATGGCTCGCCGTCAGCCGCAATTCCGTCAGGCCCGAGAGATGATCCAGCGAACCAGCGCCCAGATTATCGCCGGTCAATTCCACGATGGTGCTGCCCGGGTTCATCGCCCCCACCGCCAGCGCCGCACTGGTCGCGAAGCTGGTGACAGCACCCGCACCCACGCCGCCACCGCCACCGCCGCCACCCGCGCCATCCTGGATCAGCCCGAACATGATGGGCTTCACGGCGTTGATCTTGGCCTGGTTGGGTGTGGCCCAGTCATCCGCCAGGATGCCGCCGGTGTCGCCCGAATTGGGGTTCCAGGCCCACCAGGCCCAGGACATCGGCAGCTCTCCGGGCTCCAGATCACTGTCGCCATCGAGGTCGAAATCGCCGCCCAGATATGCGGTGATGGCGTTCAGCCAGGACACATCCAAGGGGTCCACCAGCTTGGTGCCCCATTCGCCCAGCAGGATCGGCGCGATGTTCTGCTCGTAGATATAGCCCCAGTTGGCGCGGAAGATTTCGTCCATGTTGTTGGGGAAATCGGCGGCGCGGAACCACGGCTGCGGGAAGACGCTGTTGGGGTAGTCATGCGGCGAATAGACCAGCTGATTGGGCACGTTCAGCCGCACCGGCGCGGTGGCCACGCCCTTCAGATTGCCGCCCCACCAATAGTTGGAACCGCCCGCGGTCTCCACACCTTCGACGATGATCAGCCATTGCGGTGCGACGGCCTGGATGGCGTTGCCGATGCGCTCGGCCGCCAGGCGCCAATCCAGCGCGCCGCCATCGCCCCAGGTCGCGTTGTGCGGCTCATTGTGCAGGTCAGCGCCGATCACCGTCGGGTTGTCGCCATAGCGGTTGGCCAGCATCACCCAGTTCTGGATGACCTTGGATTCCGGATAGGCATCGGTGAACCACAGCCCGTTGCCGTTCGGCCCGGCACCTGCGTCATTGCGGTGGTGGTCGAAGAAGATGCGCAAGCCCACTTCGCCGGCATAGTCCACGATCTTGTCGTAGACCTGCAGCACCGTCAGGCCTTGCAGATCCGGGTTCTGGAAGAAGTCGATGCCGTTCGGCACCTTGCCGGGTTCCAGCGCCTCATCGGAATACGGCAGGCGGATGGTGTTGAAGCCAAGCTCCACCATCTGGTCCAGCATGTCCTTGTAGGACCGGCTCCACAGGCCGTGCGGCACATAGGTGTTGGTCTCGCCACCGAACCAGGATGTGGCGTTGATCTGCACCGGTGCGCCGGCTTCGTTGACGATCTGGTTGCCCTGGGTGGACAGCCAGCCGGATGCGCCCGTGGTTTCCTGGATGGTCGCGGTCGCGTTGACGGTGGGCGGGATGGCGCCGGCGGGCTTGGTG
>JAAFHD010000053.1:0-11569 GCA_013298245.1 Alphaproteobacteria bacterium | reverse complement strand
GCGCGGCAGCGGCCGTCAGCGTGACGGTGAAGGCGGCATCGCGCGTGCCGCTGGTGGGTTCGCGCAGCGAGATGTCGGTGACGGTGATGTCCGGCGGGCCGGCCGGCGGCGCGATGGTCAGAACGCCCTGCCCGTCGGTGATGGTCGCACCGCGCGCATTGGACAGGTTGACCATGACCGTCTCCGCACCCTCGGTCACGGCGTCGGACAGCACGGGGATGGAGATGGTCTTCTGCGTCTCGCCGGGCGCGAAGGTCAGGGTGC
The DNA here is from genome assembly GCA_013298245.1 of Alphaproteobacteria bacterium. Taxonomy (GTDB): domain Bacteria; phylum Pseudomonadota; class Alphaproteobacteria; order Acetobacterales; family Acetobacteraceae; genus Rhodovarius. Next base: position 11,305 of record JAAFHD010000053.1, on the reverse strand, counting down.
CGCTGCTCAGCGTGTAGTCGGCACTGACGGCGCTGCCATTGGCGGTGGCCCAGTCCACCAGCACAGGTGCCGCGCTGGCGGTGGAAAGCCGCACGACCAGCTGGCCGGTGGCACTGCCAGTCGCGGGTTCGGTGATGGACGCATCGCTGATGGTCAGCGCGGGTGTCGCGGGCTGCGCGGCATTGCCGTTCACCGCCAGGTTGGTCAGCTGCGCGGGCGCCCCGCCCGCCTGGAAGCCGAAGCCCGTCGATCCGCCAGCGATGATGTTGCCGTTATAATCCAGGTTGGACAGCGTGTAGCGGCTGCCATCCTGGCTGACGATGCGCGCATTCCACACATTCACCAGGTTGAAGGGTGCGTCGAAGGTGACGGTCCAGCCCTGCGCGGCCGCGCTGGCGCCGATGTTGAAATCGGCGACGAAGCCGCCGGTCCAGGCGCTGCGGATCGTGCTGGTGATGTTGAGCGTCATAACGGTTCCCAATGATGTGCGTGTTGGGGCAACCATATCCGCGAGTATTGATGCGCGCAGCGCTAAACTTGGGGTTGTGCTTAAACGCGACTTACCTGCATTTTCGGCGATACTTGCCGACAGAAGCCGACAATAATCAACCCCAGGTTGTGTCGTCGTTCAGTCGTTGCGTCGTGCGGCGGCGACGAAGTTGCGGATCAGCCCGACATCCTTCTTGCCACGTTCCCGCTCCACCCCGGACGACACATCCACGCCAGGGGCGCCGGCGGCGCGGATGGCGGCGGACACATTGTCGGGGGTCAGGCCGCCGGCCAGCAGCCAGGGGCGCGGCACGGCCTCGCCCGCCAGCAGGGACCACTCGAATGGATGCGCGTTGCCGCCGGGCAGTGCGGCACCTGGTGCGGGCTTCGCATCCAGCAGGAAGCGATCGACCACGGGCGCATAGGCGGCCAGCGCGTCCAGGTCCGCGCGCACGCCGATACCGATCGCCTTCATCACCGGCAGGCCGAAGCGAGCGCGGATGGCGGCGCAGCGGGCGGGGGTTTCGTCGCCATGCAATTGCAGAATGTCCAACGGCACGGCCGCCAGCGTCGCGGCCAGCGTCGCGTCATCGGCGTCCACGAACAGGCCCACGCGCATCGGCCCGCCCGCGCAACTGGCGGAAAGCGCCCCCGCGGCCGCCGGCGTCAACGCGCGCGGCGAGGGCGGGAAGAACACGAAGCCCACCATCTCCACGCGCAGATCGGCGCAGCACGCCAATGCGGCGGCATCGGTCACACCGCAGATTTTCACGATCTGGTCAGGAAAGGCAGGCATACATCACGGCCATGCAGAACTGCCGGGCGGCTGGCAAGGGGCATCGCATTGCGGCTTGCGCAGGTTCGGTCTAATCCCGCGCGTCCTTGCGGGGCCGTCATGGTCGCGCAGGCTACGGGGATATACGATGAAGCGTGCGTTGATCACCGGCGTGACCGGGCAGGATGGGGCCTATCTGTCGCAGCTGCTGCTGGGCAAGGGCTACAAGGTCTATGGCCTGCTGCGCCGTTCGGCCTCGGCCGATGTGGTGGGCGAGCGCCTGCGCTGGCTGGGCATCCTGGACCAGGTGGAACTGGTGGATGGCAACCTGACCGACATTTCCTCGCTGATTCGCGTATTGCAGGATACCGCGCCGGACGAGGTGTATAACCTCGGCGCGCAGAGCTTCGTGAAGGCATCCTGGAACCAGCCGCTGCTGACCGGCAATGTCACCGCGATGGGTGCGGGCAACATGCTCGAAGCGGTGCGCCTGGTGCGCCCGCAGGCGCGCTTCTACCAGGCGTCATCCAGCGAAATGTATGGCCTGATCCAGGAAGCCTCGCAGAGTGAAAAGACGCCCTTCTACCCGCGCAGCCCCTATGCGGTCGCCAAGCTGTATGCCCATTGGCTGACGGTGAACTACCGCGAAAGCTTCGGCCTGCACGCCTCCAGCGGCATCCTGTTCAACCATGAAAGCCCGCTGCGCGGCATCGAATTCGTGACCCGCAAGGTCACCGACGGTGTGGCGCGCATCAAGCTTGGCCTGGCGAAGGAATTGCCCATGGGCAACCTCGATGCCACGCGCGACTGGGGCCATGCGCGCGACTATGTGCGCGGCATGTGGCTGATGCTGCAGCAGGACACGCCCGATGATTATGTGCTGGCGACGGGGCGCACCGTCAGCGTGCGCGAATTCTGCCGCCTGGCCTTCGCCCATGTCGGCCTGAACTACGAAGACCATGTGCGGGTGGACGAGGCGTTCATGCGCCCCGCGGAAGTCGATGTGCTGCTGGGTGACCCGGCCAAGGCCAAGCGCGTATTGGGCTGGCAGCCGGATGTGCAGCTTGAACAACTGGTGGCCGAAATGGTGGAAGCCGACCTCAAGCGGCATTCCGCGCGAGGCTGAGCACCATGGCAGACGGCAAGCGACCGCGCCTCGCGATCATCTCCTCCTGGAATGACAGCTGCGGCAACGCGTCCTACACCTATGTGCTGAAGAAGGAATTCGAGCAGCACTACGATGTGGAGGTGCTGGGCCTCGACCTGTATCTGCTGAAGCAGACGGGGCGCATCTTCCGCCAGCGCGCGCGCCGGCACATCCGCGAAATGGCGGCGAAGCTGCGCGAATTCGACTATGTGAACATCCAGTTCGAAGCCGGGCTGTATGGTGCGACCATCCACGACATCTGGCGCAATGTGCGCACGCTGATGGATGCCGCCCCCAACCTGATCCTGACGATGCACCGCATCGACACCGACAATAACTCGCTGCTGAAGGATATCGTGCTGTCCTTCGTGACCTTCTCGGTCAAGCCGCTGCGCCAGCGTCGGACGCTGTATAACCACGCGTGGCTCTACAAGCAGATGATCCTGCACGTGCGCAAACTCTCTGCGCGCAAGAATGCCTGGATCAAGGTGCACACCAGGCGCGAGCGCCGGATCGTCGAGGATTTCTTCGATTTCCATGGCGTGCGCGACGCACCGCTGGCCTTCCTGGACGCGCCGGAACGTGCGCGCGTGCTGGACGATGTGAACCCCGACGCACTGCGCCAACGCTACAACCTGCCACCCGGTGCGAAGACCATCGGCGCCTTCGGCTATATCGCCAACTACAAGGGCTTCGAGGACCTGATCCGCGCGCTGCGGATATTGCCCGACGACTATTACCTGATGGTGGTGGGCAGCCAGCACCCGCAATCCATCAAGCCTTGGGTCAGCGTCGACACCTACCTGGCCAAGCTGCTGCTGGAAATCGAGACCCCGCTGGTGCGCCAGTTCGACCTGATGTCGCGCGACATGAAGGGCAAGGTGATGATCGATGCCGCGATCGCCATGCCCAACATCGTGCCGGATGGGCCAAGCCTGACCGATCGCGTGCGCTTCGTCGGCAATGTCGATGATGACGAATTCACCTTCATGCTGCGCAATTGCGATGCCGTGGTGCTGCCGTATATCGAGGTGGGGCAAAGCATGTCCGGCGTGATCGCGCTGGCGATCGAAAGCGGCGCGCGGCTGTTCTGCTCGAACAACCTCTCCTTCGCCGAGGCGCGGCGTTATTATGGCGATGTCTTCTCCCGCTTCGACATGGGCAACTACATCGAAATCGCGCAGAAGGTGAAATACGACAATTCCGACTATTCGAGCCGACGCGATGAGATGTTCGAGAAATACAACATCTCCACGCTGGTCGATCTGCATCGCAGCATGTTCGAAGGAAAGGCGGCCTAGCCGATGAATTGGTCCGCGGAACGGGTGCTGATCACGGGTGCCGGCGGTGTGCTGGGCCACGCGCTGGCGCGGCAGATGGCCGCACTCAAGCCGGCCGCCCTGGCCACGCCCGGCCGCGCGGATTGCGACCTGCTGGACGGTGCCGCCACGCTGCGCGTCTTCGAAGCCTTCAAGCCGACCGTGGTGATCCACCTGGCCGGCCGCGTGTCGGGCGTGCAGGGCAACATGACCTTTTCCGGCCTGGCATACCGCGACAACACGCTGATCAACATGAACGTCATCGACGCGGCGCGGCTGGTGGGTGTGCGCAAATTCGTGGGTGCGGGCACAGTGGCGGTCTATGCCGACCGCGACCACCGCGCCATCACCGAGGACGACATCTGGCACGGCCCGCCGCATGGCTCCGAAGCCGCCTATGGCCATGCAAAGCTTGGCATGCTGGCGCAGTTGCAGGCCTATCAGAAGCAGTGGGGCATGGATTACGCCTATCTGCTCTACACCAATCTCTACGGCCCGCATGACCGCTTCGATGAGCAGTATGGGCATGTCGTGCCGTCACTGATCTCGCGCTTCCACCGCGTCGCGCGCGAGGCTGCGGCTGAAATCGTGATCTGGGGCGATGGCTCCCCCACGCGCGACTTCCTTTTCGCCGAGGACGCGGCCGGCGCCACCATCGCCTGCGCCGCCCACGCGACCGGCCCGGTCAATGTCGCGACCGGCCAGTCCCGCCCGATCCGCGAGATGGTGGAAACCCTGCACGGCATTTCCGGCTTCAAGGGCAAACTGGCCTGGGACACATCGAAGCCGCTCGGCCAGCTGGTCCGCAGCTATGACGTGCAGCGCCTGTTCGCCACCGGCTGGCGGCCGCGCTTCAGCCTGGCCGAGGGGCTGCAAGCCACCTGGGACTGGTACGCCAAGGCCGCTGATATCCGGCGCTGAAGCATGCTGCGTTCACGCAGCATGCTTCAGCCCGTTGTTGAGATCTGGATTCAGCGTTTTCGGTGTTTCCACCTCAACGCATCCCGCTCTGAACGCCGCCCCTTGCCGCGCGCGCCCGCGCGTCGCACATGCCCTGCATGAAGCGCGCATTCCTCCTCGCCCTGCTCCTCGCCGCCCCGGCCTCCGCCCAGGCGCCCGAACAGCCGGGCTTTCGCATCGTCAACCGCACCGGCGCTGAAGCCACCGCCCTGCACGCCGTGCGCTCCCCGCGCGGCGAGGGCAATGACTGGGGCAATTCCCTGCTGACCCCAGGCCGCCCGCTGCCCGTCAACAGCGGCTTCCGCGTCGTGCCTGCCGACCCCGCCGCATGCCGCTTCGACCTCCGCCTGGTGCTGGGCGATGGCCGCGAAGCGGTGCTGCGCGAACAGGATGTCTGCGCCAATCGCACCATCGACATGGCCAGCGCCGCCGCCCCCCGCCCGGCAGCGCCGCCCGCCGCTGCCGTGCCGCAAGCCCCGCCCAACCAACAGGCGCGCCAGGTCTCGACCGGCACCGGCTGGATTGTCGCGGCCGATCGCGTGATGACGAATGAGCACGTCATCAATGGCTGCAACCGCGTCATCCTGCGCACGCCCGATGGCCGCTGGCTGGCCGCCCAACCGCCCGCGCGCGTCGATGCCCAGCTGGACCTGGCGGTGCTGAATGTGCCCGGCCTGCCTGGCCCCATCCTGCCCATCCGCAGCGGCCCCGCGGTGCGGCGCGGCGAGAGCGTGATCGCCTATGGCTTCCCGCTGGCCGGGCTGCTCAGCTCCGACCCCAAGCTGACGCGCGGCGAGGTGAATGGCCTGGCCGGCATCGGCGACAACCGCAACCAGATCCAGATCAGCGCCGAGGTGCAGCCTGGCAATTCGGGCGGGCCGTTGCTGGACATGCAGGGCAATGTGGTGGGCGTGATTGTCTCGAAGTTGAACGCGCAGCGCGTGGCGCAGCGCACCGGCGACATCGCGCAGAATGTGAATTTCGCCATCCGATCCGAGGCGGCGCTGACCTTCCTGCAACGCGCGCAGGTCACGCCACGGCTGGTCGCCAGCCAGGGTGCTGAACGCAGCGCGCCGGATGTGGGCGAAATCGCCCACCGCGCGACGCTGTTCATCCGCTGCGAGCGCTGAAGCGGCCACCCGCACCCCGCGCATCAGCGGACGGAATCGACAAACCCCGCCACGCGCGCAAGGCTCCCCACGAGGGAAGAAAACGCCATGGCACCGGTCTTCGACACGCGCATCACGCGGCTTTTCGGCATCGCGCATCCGGTGCTGGCCGGCGGGCTGATGTGGCTGGCCGATGCGCCCTATGTCGCTGCCGTGGTGCGCGCGGGCGGCATGGGTTTCATCACCTCCCGCAGCAGCGCGACATTGCCGGAATTCGAGGCGGAACTGGCGCGTTGCCATGCGCTGTCGGGTGGGCTGCCCTTCGGCGTGAATGTCTCGACCAGCCGCCACACCGATGTGGCGCTGATGGATTATGTGGACGCCGCACTCGCCGCCGGCGTGCGGCATTTCGAGACCGCGGGGCGCGCGCCGGCCGATGACCTGATCCGCCGCATCAAGGACGCCGGTGGTATCGTGCTGCACAAGGTGCCGCTGCTGCGCCATGCGGTCACGGCGCAGCGTTTGGGCGTGGATGCGGTGGTGATCGTGGGCATGGAATGCGGCGGGCATCCGGGGGCCAATACCGACATGCCGGCGATGGTTGCGGGTGCCCTGGCGGCGCGGCGGTTGCATGTACCGTTTGCGATCGGTGGTGGCATCGGGACGGGTGGGCAGATCGTGGCGGCACTGGCGGTGGGCGCGGATGCGGTGATGATCGGCACGCGGTTCCTGGCCGGCGCGGAAGTGACGGCACACGACAACTACAAGGCGCGCCTGGTCGCGGCGTCGGAGGATGACAGCGTGGTGTGCTTCGGCGCCAACCCGCCGCTGGGCGGCGCCTGGCGCGTGCTGGACAATGCGACGGCGCGCGAGGTGCGTGCGCGTGAGGCGCAGGGCATGACCGAATACGCGCAATTCGCGGAACTGACGCGCGGGGTGAACCAGCGCGACCGTGCTTATTCGCAGGGCGATGTGGATGCGGGCATGCTGTCGGCCGGTGCTGCGATGGGGTTCATCGAACGCGTGGAACCCATCGGCGACATCATGACGCAGTTGATCGATGAGGCACGCGTGGCGATGGCGCGGCTCAGCGCGGGATGGGTCGAGGCGGCATCGCCGAGACGCTGAATCCCGCGCTCAGCGCGGTATCAGCCCCAGCCGGTCGAGCAGCACCTGCGCCTCCTGCTGTTCCTGCCGCAGCCGCGCGTTGAAGCCCGCAGCGTTCAGCGGTGCGACCACCTGGGCCGCATTGCGCATCACGCTGCCATACCCCTCCGAGCGCGTGGCCTCGAGGCACGCCGCCTCCAGCCGCTGCGCCAATTCCGGCGCCAGGCCGCGCGGCGCCCACAGCCCGCCGAAGCCGCGCAACGTCACGTCGAAGCCCAGCTCGCGGAAGGTCGGCACATCGGCGCCGATCGCGGGGTCCCGCGCCTCCGAGCCGATCGCCAGCACGCGCAGGCCGGAATTGCGCAGCGTGGCCCAGGTGGTGACGATCATCGGGATGGTGCCGGCCTGCGCGTCCGTCAGCATCTGCCCGCCGCCACGATAGCCGATCTCATTGAGGCGGATGCCGGCCAGCATCTCGAACTGGCGGATGATGCGGTGGCCGGTGGTGCCGTTGCCGGCATGGCCGAAGCTCAGTGCCTCGGGGCGCGCGCGCGCGGCCTCGATCATCTCGGGCAGGGTGCGGAAGGGCGCGTTGGGTGCGGCGGCCAGGGCGAAGATGTTCTCGAAGGTCTGGCAGACGGGTTCGAAGGCGTCGAGGCGATAGGTCAGGCTCGGCACCAGAATGGGCTGCACCGTCAGCCCGCCCGAGGGGCCGAAGCCGATCACCGTGCCGTCCGGCCGCGACTGCGCCACGAAGCCGCCGGCGATCGATCCCGCCGCGCCATCGCGATTGACCACCACGACATTGACGCCACCGCCCAGCGCCTGGCGGAACGGCTCGGCGAAGCCGCGCGCCATGATGTCGATCACCGTCCCGGGGCTGAACGGCACCACCAGCGTGACGGTGCGCCCCGGTATGTCCTGCGCCTGCGCAATGGCAGGCACGGCAAGGGCTGCAAGCAAGGCGCGGCGTCTGGTCATGGCGTGTCCTTCAAGCTGACGAACCAGGGGCAATCCACCACCTGGATGGGTTCACGCAGGCCCTTCGCGGCCGCGTCCAATCGGAGTTGGCGCATGCGCGCGCGCTGTTCGGGCGGCAGATGCAGCCGGTCATGCCCCCACAGCGAAGGGCCATCAAACGTCTCGTGCGGCTGCCATGTCTGGGGGTCGATCACCCGCCCGCCCCAGCCATATTCCACGAAAAACCCCGAGGGACTGTGCGTGTAGAAGCTGGTCATGTGGTCGTTGGTGTGGCGGCCGAGCGTGAAGGCCACGCGCCCTTCCGCCAGCATCGCCAAATCATAGCCCTGGCCCACATCATCCAGGCAGCCGAGTTCCACCATGAAGTGGTGCAGGCCCACGCGCCCGCTGCCGATCATCGCGAAGGAATGGTGCCGGCCATTCACATGGAAGAAATACAGCGGATAGGGCTTTTGCGAGTGATCGCTCACATGGAAGCCCAGCACATCCCGATAGAACGGCAGCAGCGCATTGGCATCGACAACGTTCAGCACGGCATGGCCCATGCCCAGCGCACCGGTGCGGAAGCCCGAGATGGGGCGGCCTGGTTCGAAGGGCATGTCCGCCTGGTGGGCACCGTGGAAGGCTTCCAGCCGGTTGCCCTGCGGGTCATGGAAGACGATCGCATCCGTCACATGGCGCTCGGCGGCGGGCCCGCGCGAGACGCGCGTGCCGTGCGCTTCCAGCCGCGCGGCCAGCGCATCCAGCGCCGCCGCATCGGCCACTTCCCAGCCCATGAAGGCCAGGCCGTCATCGGCCTCCGGCGTCACGATCAGGCGTTGCGCGCGATCATCCATGCGGAAATGCCGCGCCCCACCACCGGCATCGATGCGCTGCATGCCCAGGAAATTCGCGGCATAGACGTCCCATTCCGCCGGCTGCGTGGCGCGCACGCCGATATAGCCCAATGCCTGGATCATCGCTGTCCCTCCATCAACGCCGAGAAACCTGCCATGGCGGTGGCGTCGCGGGCCAGGGCGCAAAGTTGCCGGTCCGGGCGAACCAGTGCTGCGATGGCGTTGTGCGTATCCAGGAAGGCGTGCAGCGCCGGGTCGGCGACCAGCACCGCGCCCTGTTCGGCGAGGCGGTCGGCGGGCAATTCCGCATCGCGCAGCAGCACCGCCCAGCGATGGCCGACGCGGTCATCCAGGCGTATGCCGTCCGCCAGCCAGGGCTGTGGCACAGGCCGGCCCAGTGGTGCCTCGAAACCACCCAAGGCAGGCGCGATGCTGGCCATGCGCACGGGTTCCTCCGGCGCGTCGGTGCCCAGGGCTTCGGCCATGGCGCGCGTGTTGATCAGCCCGCCGATGCGCACCGCCGTCTCGATGTATTGGCGCACATGCGGGGCGCGTTCACGCTGGTAGGTATCGAGCAACGGATCATCGCCGCGCGCCAGTTTCCAGGCCAGGTTGGCGGCGTCACGGATGCCCGCGCACAGCCCCTGCCCAAGGAAAGGTGGGGTCAGATGCGCAGCGTCCCCGGCGATGAACACGCGCCTGTCGCGCCAACGCCGCGCGACCTTGCTGTTGAAGGTATAGACGGCCGCGCGTTCCAGCGTGCCATCCGCGGGCGTCACCCAGCGGTCCAGCAACGACCAGGCGAGTGCGGGGTCCATGCGGTCATCGGGTGCTTCGTCATCATGCAGCGTGATCTCGAAGCGCCGACGCTCGCCCACGCCGCGCACATAGGTCGCAGGCCGGCGCGGATCGCAGAACTGGATCGAATGATCGCCGAGGTCATCGCGCGGGCGCGCCAGCAGCAGATCCACCACCAGCCAGCGTTCGGCGAAGCCCAGATCCTCGAAACCGCCACCGATGGTGTCGCGCGTGATGGAACGCGCGCCATCGCAGCCCACCAGCCAACGCGCGCGGCGGCCGGCGGCGGTGACACCTTCGGCATCCTGCGCGATTTCGGTGACATTCACGCCGGTTTCCACCGCGATGCCGCGCGCGGCCAGCGCCTCGCGCAGCGCATCCTCCAACGCCGGCTGGTGGAAGCGATAGGAGACATGCCAGCCAAGCGGCCCCAGCGCCTGCGGGCGCGACCAATCCATCAACAGCCGGCCATCGGGGGCGACGAACTTCATGCCCGGCGAGATGCGCGTGGCCGGCAGAATGGCATCCGCCAGGCCCAAGGATTGGAAGACGCGCATAACCTCATCATCGAAGTGCAGTGCGCGCGGCAGCGGGTAGCGCGCGGCCTCGCGCTCCAGCACGCGCACGCGCACGCCATGGGCCGCCAACAGCAAAGCAAGCGTCGCGCCGACCGGGCCCAGGCCCAGCACCAGCACGTCATCCTTGGACATGCGAATCCCTCCGGCGCGCAGACTTGCAGGGCGGGTCGCCCAGGCGCAAAGCTTCCGCGCAATCTGTCCACCAGGCGGACACATCCATGCGCGCCATCCCCATCCGCGCCTTCGCGCGCGGGCTTGATCTTCTCGCTGCCCTGAACCGGCATGGCAGCGCTTCGGCGCTGACCCTCGCGCGTGACACCTCCATCCCGCGCGCCAGCGTCTATCGCCTGCTGGAAACGCTGCTCGCCGGCGGCTGGATCGCGCGCAGCCCATCCGACGATCGCTTCACCCTGCGCCTCAAGCTGCGCACCCTGTCCGACGGCATCGAGGACGAGGAGTGGATCAGCGCCATCGCCGCCCCCGCGCTGTTCGGCCTGACCGCGCGCATCGGCTGGCCGTCGGACCTCGCCACGCGCGAAGGCACCCAGATGCTGGTGCGCGAGAGTACCCATCGCATCGCCCGCTTCTCGATCGACCGCGGCATGGCGGGCCGCCTTTTCCCCATCATCGGCAGTTCAGTGGGCGAGTGCTGGCTGGCCTTCGCACCCGCGCGCGAACGCGAAGAAGTGCTGGCGCTATTGGGCGGCGCCACGCCCGCATTGCGCACGCGCCTCGCGCGCATCCGCCGCGCCGGCTATGCGCTGCGCGAACCGGGCACGCCCTGGGCGCATACCGGTTCGGTCGCGGTACCATTGCGCCAGGGCAAGCGCCTGCTGGGCTGCATCAACGCGATATGGATGGCGCGCGCCGTCAAACCGGCAGAGGGGCTGCGCCTATGCCTCGGGCCGCTCAGCGCCGCCCGCGATGCGATGGAGGCTTCACTGACGGGCCGTCAGGCCGAAGGCGCCTGACCTACTGCCCGAGCTGCTGGCGCAGCGCCGTGATCAGCGCCGCAACCTGCCCGCCGCCGCGCGTGATGACACTCGCGAATTCGCTGCGCTGCGTCAGCCGCAGCGAAGTGCCCTCCGCGATCAAGTCCACGATGCGCGGTTGCCCGCCCACATCGGCGATGCGCCAATCCAGGTTGAACGCCGCCTGGCCCGGCCGCTGCACGGTGGTGCTGACCAACGCGTCATCCTCGGTGCG
>JAAFHD010000523.1 GCA_013298245.1 Alphaproteobacteria bacterium | reverse complement strand
CCGGTGTTCCTGAACCCGATTGATTTCGTGGCGCTGTGGCAGTCGCGCCGTGGGCAGTCCAGCCTGGATGCGCCGCCGCAGGGCACCGCTTAGGCCGTCGGGCAAGGCGCGCCAGAACCAGCCCGCGTCGCCCGGCAAGCATCCGGCCGCAGAGCGGCCGGCGCCGCCCATCAGGCATCACAACCCGCGATGCCCTTGGCGCGGCGCAGCCAAGCGGCGGGACGCCGCGCCCGGCGCTTGAGGGCGCAGAAAAACGCTGCGCCTAAATGCGCAGCGTGCCGGCGCGGGCGGCCGCGTAACGCTCGTTGATCTTGGTCCAGTTCAGCACGTTCCACCACGCCGTCAGATAGTCCGCGCGGCGGTTCTGGTAGCGCAGGTAATAGGCGTGTTCCCACACGTCATTGCCCATCAGCACGCGCTGGCCGTCCATCAGCGGGTTGTCCTGGCCGGGGCGCTGCGCGATCGCCAGCTGGCCGGAATTGGTCACCGTCACGAAGGCCCAGCCAGAGCCGAAAACGCCCATGCCGGCGGCGTTGAAATTGGTGCGGAACTGATCGAAGCCGCCGAGGTCACGGTTGATGGCTTCCGCCACCTCGCCGCTGGGCGCGCCGCCTGGCCCGCCCATGATTTCCCAGAACATGGAATGGTTGGCGTGGCCGCCCGCATTGTTGCGCACCGCGGTGCGGATGTTCTGCGGCACGCGGCTCAGGTTCTGCAGCAATTCATCCAGCGGCAGGCGGGCGAAATCCGGCTGGTCGCGCAGCGCGTTGTTGAGCGCCGCCACCTGCGCGCCGTGGTGGCGCTGGTGGTGGATTTCCATCGTCATCGCGTCGATCGCGGCTTCGTTGGCGTTGGCGGCATAGGGCAGCGCGGGCAGCGTGTGCGGGCCGGTGGTTGCTGCCTGCGCCCAGACGCGGCCTGGTGCGGCCGCGATGGCGGCGGCGCCCAGGAACAGGGCGCGGCGAGGTGTGAACATTGGCGGTATCTCCCTTGGATGCGCGCAGTGTAGCGGGTTTGGCGCGCTTGGGAATCACGCGATGAGGGCGAGCGCCATCCGCGTCAGCGCGCCATCCGGTTCGGCCAGCGAGCGGATGGCGGTGAAGTGGTTTTCGCCCGGCAATTCGGCGGCCGACGCGCCCCAGGCGGCGGCCATGGCCAGGGTCTGGTCGCGGAAGGCGAGCGATTCGGCGCCGCCCACCACCGCCTGCATGCGCCCGGCCGGCGGCGGCAGATGGATGGGCGAGAGCGCGCGGGCTTCATCGGATGACAGCGCCAAGGCCTCGCCAATGCGGGTTTCGCGCAAGGGGGCCAGGTCGAACACGCCAGAGATGGGCAGCGCTGCCGGCACCAGCCCGCGCGCCAGCAGCCAGGCGGCCAGGTGCCCGCCGGCGGAATGGCCGATCGCCAGTACGGGCGGGCGCGGCAGCGCGGCCACGGCAGCCGCGCATTGGTCGATGATCTGGCGGATGGTGACCTCGGGGCAGAGGTCATAGCCGATGATGGCGGTGGCGATGCCGTGCGGCAGCAGGCCGGCGGCCATGTGCGAATACCAGTCGCGCGCGGTGCGCTGCCAATAGCCGCCATGGATGAAGACGGCGATCGGCGCATCGGCGGGGCCGAAGAGGTCGATGCCTTGGCGCTGCGTGGGGCCATAGGGGATGGCGCGCGGCGGGTGGGTGGCGCGCAACGCCGCGGCATCGGCCTGCCAGCCGGCGAGGATGGCCGGGTGGTCGGGCACCATGGCGATGTTGTCGTATTGCGCCTGGAGCGTTGCGGAGAAGGTCATGCGCGGCAGGCTAGGCGCGTGGGGGGTGGTGCTGCCAGAGAGGATTGAAAGGACGGGCACTCGGTGATGATTTTGTGAAACTGGCACGTTTTCAGATGCTTAGAAAGAGTGCTCTGACGCTGCATCGCTACGCTTTGGACAACCCCGATGGACAAGGTGGGCAGTTTCACCCGCACGCGCGCTCGGTCCCGAAAAATCCGGCGGAAATTTCTCAGCGGCCGAGAGATCGTAAAGCGCGCCGGATAATCCCCCCCGTGGGTGGGGGCGAAAAAATGGGCGCCAGGACCGGGAGCGCCCGGCTATCGGGGCTTCACGATGAAAATGAACGGCCCCAGAAACATGCCCGCGACCACCTTCGAAATGAGGTTGGACTCCCGCATCATCATGGCCGCACCGCCCCACCCCGCCAACAGCCACAGGATGGTCAGCGCTTGTCCCCAGGACATGGGCAACTCCTACATAACCGCCGGGTTCAGATGTTGCCGAAGGTGAAGGTCATCGCGGCACCGCCGATAGACCCGCTGCCAGTGCCACGGGTGCCCGACGAAACGAAGCCGAAGGGGCCAGTCCGGCCGTCGTTGCAGACAAAGGTGCCCTCCCCCTGGAGCCTATTGATGTAGACGAAGGCGCCCGTGCAGGTCACGCCGGTGTTCGAGACGATGCGGAGGTCGCCTGAGCCATCCAACTGCCCCGTGGCACTGCCCGTGAACGTCTCCC
>JAAFHD010000522.1 GCA_013298245.1 Alphaproteobacteria bacterium | reverse complement strand
ACGCGTCGGCCGCAGCACTTCCGTGTAGATGTTCGTGGGGATGCCGCCCATGTTGTAGTGCACGGTCGGCAGCATCGGGATGGGCTCCTTGGTCACATCCACGCCCGCGAAAATCTTCGCGGTTTCGGAGATGCCGGGCAGCCGTTCATGCAGCAGATCCGCGCCCAGATGTTCCAGGTGCAGGTGGATGTGGTCCTTCTTCGGCCCCACGCCGCGGCCTTCGCGAATCTCGATCGACATGGCGCGCGACACGACGTCGCGCGACGCCAAATCCTTCGCCGTCGGTGCGTAGCGTTCCATGAAGCGCTCGCCTTCGGAATTGGTCAGGTAGCCGCCTTCGCCGCGCGCGCCCTCGGTCACCAAACACCCGGAGCCGTAGATGCCGGTCGGGTGGAACTGCACGAATTCCTGGTCCTGCAAGGGCAGGCCCGCGCGCAGCACCATGCCGCCGCCATCACCCGTGCAGGTGTGCGCGGAGGTGCAGCTGAACCAGGCGCGCCCATAACCACCCGTGGCCAGCACCACCTGCTGCGCGCGGAAGCGATGGATCGAACCATCCTCCAGGCACCAGGCCGTCACGCCACGGCACACGCCCTCATCATCCATGATCAGGTCGAGCGCGATGTACTCAACAAAAAACTCGCAATTATGCTTCAGCGACTGCTGATACAGCGTGTGCAGAATCGCATGGCCCGTGCGGTCCGCCGCGGCGCAAGCGCGCATCGCCGGCGTCTTGCCGTAGTTCTGCATATGCCCACCGAAGGGCCGCTGATAAATGCGCCCATCCTCGGTGCGGGAGAACGGCACGCCGTAGTGTTCCAGCTCGATGATCGCCGGGATCGCCTCGCGGCACATGTATTCGATGGCGTCCTGGTCACCCAGCCAATCCGACCCCTTCACGGTGTCGTACATGTGCCAGCGCCAGTCATCCTCGCCCATATTGCCGAGCGCAGCACCCACGCCGCCCTGCGCCGCAACCGTGTGGCTGCGGGTGGGGAAGACCTTGGTGATGCAGGCGGTTTTCAGGCCGGCCGCACCCATGCCGAAAGTGGCGCGCAACCCGGCCCCGCCGGCGCCGACCACCACCACATCATAGGTGTGATCGACAATGCGATAGGCGTATTGCGAAGGCTTGCTGATGGCGTTCATGGGTGACCCCTTGTCACGACCGAATTGGGCCTGAAACGATTCACGTAAAGGCCACGCGCAGCACGCTGAAGGCGCTGATCAGCGCCAGCAGCAGGCACGCGGCCTTGATGAGCAGAATGCCGAGCAGTCGCGGCAATTCGGCGCGCACATAGTCTTCCACCACTTCCTGCAAACCATTGGCCATGTGGTGGAACATCACGCCGATCAGCAGTAGCAGCAGCACCGCGTTCAGGGGGGCGGCGACGAAGGCCCGCGCCTCTGCATACGTAGCACCCAGCAGCCCGAAAATGCTGAACACGAACCATAAAAGCAGCGGTAGCAGCGCCACCGATGTCACGCGCATCATCCACCAATGCGTCGTGCCGGATTTCGCGGAACCAAGGCCACGCACGCGCCCCAGCGGCGTGCGCATCGAATGGGAAGGGGTCTTGGACATCTTCACCACATCACCAAAGCGACAACCCAGGTCAGCACCGTCAGCGCGGCGGTGCCGATGAACAGCATGCGGCCGGTGGCGAACACGGTGGGCAGGTCGAAGCCCTTGCCCGCATCCCAAGCCAAATGCCGAATGCCGGCCAGCGTGTGGTACCAGGCCACCGCCGTGATGCCGAACAGCACCAGCACGCCGATGAAGCTGCCGAAGAAGTTTTGCGCGGTGTTGAAGGCCGATTCGCCGCTGGCCAACGCCGCCAGCCACCACACCAGGAACAGCGTCGCGACCGCCCAGGCGCCGCCCGTGATGCGGTGCAAAATCGACGCCAGGCTGGTGATCTGCAGCATGTCATAGGCTTGCAGATGCGGCGACAATGGGCGCTGCACCACCGTGCCATCCGACCGGCGGCCCACGAAATTTGCCTGCCTGGGATCAAGGGGTTCCGACATCGCCCGCCTGTGCTCCGCTTTGCCTGTTTGCTTTTGTGCGTTGCGTTATGAAACCGCCTGACGGGGGCGTCAACGCCGCGCCAAGACATTGTGGGCGCATGGCAAAGCCCCCATCTTCCCCGTTATCCACAACCCGTTGCGGCTATCGCGTGGCGGGGCTCGCGCCTAGCTTCCACCCTGCCGGAACACGCCGGCGCCACTTGCCCCGGGAGTTCCATGTCCGTAGCCGCGCAGCCCCATGCCCTGCCGGGTGCCGATGCTTTCCGCCTGCGTGCGGGCAGCTTCAGCATCCTGGTGCTGCGCCTGCTGGATGGCCGGCCCGAGGTGGTGCTGCCAGCGCTGGGTGACCAGTTCAAGCGCGCGCCTGGCTTCCTGCGTTTCGCGCCCATCGCGATCGGGTTGGACGAACTGAACATGTCCCCGCAGGAGATGGATTTTCCCAAGCTGATCGCGGGCCTGAAGGGGCTGGACAT
>JAAFHD010000521.1:1351-2515 GCA_013298245.1 Alphaproteobacteria bacterium | reverse complement strand
CGCCATGGCCTGCGCGGCCTGCGGCGCGGCGCCGCCCAGCCGGCGCGCGACGGCGCGGATGCGCGCGAGCAATTCGCGCAATTCATACGGCTTGACGATGTAGTCATCGACGCCGGCTTCCATGCCGCGCACGCGGTCGATCGGGCGGCCCGCCGCGGTCGCCATGATGATGCCGATGGCCCCCGTCGCGCGCAGCCCGCGCGCCAGGCTTAAGCCATCCTCGCCGGGCATGTTGATGTCACTGACCAGGATGTCGGGCTGCCATTCGGCCAGCGCCGCACGGCACGCTGCTGCATCGGCGAAGGCGCGGCATTGCAGCCCGTGGCCCGACAGGTATTCCTGCACGGCGTCACGCAGATCGTCTTCGTCCTCAACCAGCGCCAGCTTGATCATCGTCTTCTGCGAACCGCGATTTCGTGAGTATTGTCGTTCCCATGCAGGCTGGCCGCAAGGTGCTGATCATCGATGACGAGGCGGATCTGGCCGAAGCGCTGGGCGAGTATCTCGGGCTGATGGGCCATGCCGTGCGCCTGGCCGGCAGCACCGCCGAGGCCGACCGCTTGCTGGCCGCGGAACCGGCGGAGCTGATCGTGCTCGACCTCAACATGCCGCGCGAGAGCGGCCTGGCCTTCCTGCGCCGCCTGCGCCGGACCAGCCAGGTGCCGGTATTGGTGTTGAGCGCGGTGGCGGAATCGGCCGAACGCGTCGTGGCGCTGGAAATGGGCGCCGATGACGTGGCGCAGAAACCCATCGACCCGCGCGAGTTCGCCGCGCGTGTGGCGGCGTTGCTGGCCCGCCGCGCCGGCCATGCGCGCCGCCTGGTCGCGATCGGCGAGGCGAGCGTGGACCTCGACGCCGCGCGCGTGCTGCACATGGATGGCCAGACGGAGATGCTCTCACCCGCAGAGGTCGCGCTGCTGCGTCACTTCATCGCCCATCGCGGCCAGGTGCAGGACCGCGAGACGCTGATCCAGGCCGCGCCCGCGCAGGACATGGACGCCGATGCGCGCGCGATCGACCGGCGCATTGCGCGCCTGCGTGCGAAGCTGGGCTGCGATGCGCTGCGCGCCGCGCGTGGCGATGGATACGTGCTGGACTGACGGGCGCGCCGTCAGAACATCCAGTCCTGCCCGGCCTCGGTCGTTGCATCCAGCGCCACCAGCC
>JAAFHD010000521.1:0-1341 GCA_013298245.1 Alphaproteobacteria bacterium | reverse complement strand
AGCCGCACCTGCTGCTGGTTCGTGCTGCCGCCCGTCGCACCACCAAAGCCCAGATGCGCGAAGTGCGACCCACCCATCTGCGCTTCGAGGTCCAGCCCCGTCAGGCTGCCGCGCGCCACGCCATCGATGCTGTAGGACAGCGTGCCGGTGGCCGCGACCCAGGCCACATCCACGCTGTGCCAGGCGGCGTCTTCCAGGTTGGGCAGTGCTACGGCGGCACTCTGGAAACTGAAATCGGTCGCGTAGAAATTCGTGTGATCGCCGGCGATGTCGCCCAGGAAGGGATCGCGGTTGGACCAGGTGTCGAACTCGATCGCGAAGCCATTCGCGAGGCCACCCAGGCCAAAGCCCGCACCACCCCAGCCGGCGGCATCGACGCCCTCGGGCGCGTTGTGCAGCAGGAAGGCGATGCCATCGCCGCCCCCTTCATTGGCACCCAGCCACAGGTCGAAGCTGGTGGTGAAATTCTGCCGCAGGTCGATGCGCGGCACGCTCATCAGCGTGCCGGATTGGAAGGCGGCGTCGGCGGTGAGCTGCCAGGTGGCATTGGCGGCCAGCGTGGCATCGCCATCCGCGTGCCAGGCGGTGGCGTCGAAGACCCGCACCTCGCCTTCCTTCACGCCGGTCACACTGTCGATCCGCACTTGTTGCAGGTTGACCGAACCGCCCGTCGCACCCGCGAAGCCGAGATAGGCCAGGTTTGAGCCGCCCAGGAATTGCGTCGCGATATCGGTGTTGGCCAGGGTGCCGCGCACCACGCCATCGAGGCTGTAGCTGAGCGTTTGTGTATCCGCATCCCAGTCCAGGACCAGGGCGTGCCAGGCGCCGTCCTCGAGGTTCGGCAATGCCACGGCGGCGGTCTGGAAGCTGAAATCAGTCGCGTAGAAATTCGTGTGGTCACCGGCGATGTCGCCCAGGAAGGCGTCGGCATTGGACCAGGTGTCGAACTCGATCGCCAGCGCATTGGCCAGGCCGCCAATGCCGAAGCCGGCACCACCCCAGCCCGCGGCCGCGGCACCGCCCGGCGCGTTGTGCAGCACCAGTGCCACGCCATCACCACCCGCATCCGCACTGCCGAGGAACAGCGCCGCCTCCAGCCGCAGGTCATGCGTCAGGTCATAGCGCGCGGTGCTCATCACCGTGCCACTCTGCATGGCCACCGCATTGGTCAGCGTGAAGGCGCCGCCGACACTTTCCTGTTGCGCGGCGCCGTGCAGTTCCCATTCCGGCGCGGGCGGTGTGACAGCACCTTCCATGGTCGCGTTCAGTGCGCCCAGGCGCAGCTGCTGCACCGTGGCCGTGCCGCCGGTCGCACCACCAAAGCCCAGATGCGCGAAATCG
>JAAFHD010000520.1 GCA_013298245.1 Alphaproteobacteria bacterium | reverse complement strand
CCCCGCAGCGGACGCAATGGCCAGGCCTTTACCCATTCCGGCCCTATCAACATCCGCAACGCCAAATTTGCGGAGGATCAGGGCCCGATTGACGAACGCTGCACCTGCCCCGTCTGCGCCACATGGACGCGCGCCTATGTGCACCATCTGATCCGGTCGGGCGAGATATTGGGCGCGATGCTGATGACGCAGCATAATCTGCATTATTACCAGATGCTGATGGCCGATATGCGCGCCGCCATTGCCGGGGACCGTTTTGCCGCCTTTGCCTCCGATTTCCGGCGAGACTATCTGAAGACATGAACGCCATCCGCAACGCCATCGCCCGTGCGTCCGCCAACAGCCCGTTCCTCGCAGGGTTGATGGAGCGCAATCCCGATTTGATGGCATTGGTCGAAGCAGGCGACCTCGACGCCGCGTTAAACAGCGCCTTGGCGCGCCAGTCGGATACGGTCGGCTCGGCTCTCCGGCGGCAGCGGCAGGGCGTCGCACTGGTGACGGCGCTTGCCGACATTGCCGGACTATGGGACCTGACCCGCGTCACCCGCATCCTATCGGATTTCGCCGACCATGCGCTCGACCAGGCCATCGCCGCCGCCATCGAGGAACGCGTGCCCGGTGCCCCCAATCAGGGTTTTGCCGTGATCGCGCTGGGCAAACATGGCGGGCGGGAGCTGAACTATTCGTCCGACATCGACCCCATTTTCCTGTTCGACCCGCAGACGCTGCCCCACCGCGAACGCGATGATGTGGCCGAGGCTGCGGTCCGCTATGGGCGGCGCGTCATCGAATTGCTGTCGGCGCTGGATGCCGATGGCTATGTCTTTCGCGTCGACATGCGCCTGCGCCCCTCGCCCGAGGTCAGCCCCATCGTCCTGCCGGTCGAGGCCGCGATCAGCTATTATGAATCGAGCGCGCTGGCATGGGAGCAGGCCGCCTTCATCCGCTCGCGCGTCTGCGCGGGCGACCGGCCGCTCGGCGATTATTTCCTAAATGCCATTCAGCCGTTCATCTGGCGCAAGTCGCTCGATTTCGGGCAGCTCAAGAATATCACCGCGATGACCGCGCAGATCCGCGACCATTATGCCAAGGGGCAGAAAATCGGGCTCGGCTATGATCTGAAGCGTGGCCATGGCGGCATACGAGAATGCGAATTTTTCGCCCAAGCGCACCAGTTGATCCATGGCGGCCGCGACGTCGCGCTGCGCAATCCCGATACCCGCGAGGCGTTGGCTGCGCTTGCAAGTGCCGGCTGGATCAAGCCCGAGGAATCGGACACGCTGGGCGCAGCCTATGAACAGTTGCGGACCTTCGAACATCGCTTGCAAATGCACAGCGACCGGCAAACGCACAGCGTCCCCGACAATCGCGACACCGCCGATGCCGTTGCGCGGCTGCATGGGCTAGCCGATGCCGACGCGCTGATCGAGATCATCCGGCCCATCTCGACATCGGTGGCCGCTATCTATGACCGGATGGTGGACGCCAGCGGCAGCGAGGGGCCGCGCATGGCCGAAGACGGCCTGCCGCTGGAGGAACAGCTCGCCGATCTGGGCTATGCCGACCCGGCTGCAGTGATGCAGCGCATGACCCGCTGGCGCAGCGGCAATATCCGCGCGATCCGCAGCCCGTCGGCCCGCGACGCGTTCGAGGCCGTGCTGCCCGCCTTGCTGAAGGCGCTGGCCACCGCGCCCGATTCCGACCGCGCGATTGCCCGCTTCGACAATATGATCGAGGCGATGCCAAGCGCGATCAACGTGTTCCGCCTGCTGGAGGCACGGCCCGGATTGCTGCAACTGGTGGCCGATATCTTGAGCTATGCCCCCACGCTGGCCGACGACCTCGGCCGGCAGAGCCGCTATCTCGACGCGCTGATCGACACCAGCGCCATGGATTTGCCGGGCGATGTGTCCCGGCTTCTCGTCGCGATGAAGCGCCGGATCGGGACCGCCGATTATCAATCCACCCTCGACATCGTCCGCGACTATGTCGGCGAAAAGCGCTTCGCTCTGGGCGTGCAGCTGATTGAAGGGCGCAACGACGCGCTCGATATCGCGCGCAGCTATGCCCATCTGGCCGAGGCGGCGTTGCAAACCCTGACCGCCGCCACCGTGGCCGAGTTTGAAAAGGCGCATGGCAAGGTTCCGGACAGCGAGCTTGTCATCCTCGCACTCGGACGGCTTGGCGGCGAGGCGTTGACCCATGCGTCGGACCTCGATCTCATCCTGCTGTTCACCGGCGACCATCTGGCCGAATCCGATGGCGCGCGGCCCTTGGGCGCCACCCAATATTATAACAGGCTGGCGCAGCGCGTCATCGCATCGCTGAGCGTGCCGACCGCTTCGGGGGCGCTGTATGAAGTCGACACGCGCCTGCGGCCCTCGGGCGCCGACGGTTTGCTCTGCGCTTCGGTCAAAAGCTTCGGCCAGTATCAGCGGGAAAATGCATGGACATGGGAGCATATGGCGCTGACCCGTTCCCGGCTGCTGTTCGGTTCGGATACCGCGTGCAGCGAAGTGCGGGGCATCATTGCCGATGTCCTGAACGC
>JAAFHD010000052.1 GCA_013298245.1 Alphaproteobacteria bacterium | reverse complement strand
GCGGCAAGTCTGCGGGGCGGCGCGACAGCCGTCCAGGGCCGCCAAAATCTGCCCCCATCCCGCCGCAATCAGGGCTATGATGCATGGGTCGGAGGCCACCATGCGTCACGCCATTCTGATCGCACCCATCGCCCTGTTGGCAGCTTGTGCGCCGGTTGTTCCGGGCGGGCCCAGCATTGTCGCGCTGCCGCAGGGCGGCAGCGATTTTGGGCTGTTCCAACAGCAGGATTTCGGCTGTCGGCAACAGGCATCGGCCAGCATCGGGTTCAACCAGCCGGGGGTTGCGGGCGCGCAGGCGGGGGCGGCCAGTGCCGCGCTGTCCACCGCGACGGGTGCGGGCATTGGCGCGCTGCTGGGTGCGGCATCAGGCAATGCGGGCGCAGGGGCCGCGATCGGCGCCGGCGTGGGCGCGCTTGCCGGCACGGGCATCGCCAACCAGCAGGCGCAGGCGACCAGCTGGGGGCTGCAGCAGGCGTACGATACGACCTATGCGCAGTGCATGGTGGCGGCGGGGCATGTGATCCAGCAGCCGCCGCAGGTGGTGTTCGCGCCCTCGCCCTACTACGCGCCGCCGCCGGTGGTGTGGGGGCCGAGCGTGGGGTTCTATGTCGGGCCGCGTTGGGGTTGGGGGCCGCGCCATTATCACGGGCCGCGCTGGCGCCGCTGGTAGCAGGTTTTGTGGAGCGGATTCACGCTCCCGGCCGTCCGCGATCCGATCTATTGGCCCTGCCATTTCGCGGGCCGCCGCTCCAGAAAACTCTTCACACCTTCCGCGAAATCCGCGCTGCCGAAGCACATGGTCACCAGGTCATCGCCATGGGTGGCGCGCGCGGCCGCGGTCAGGCGGCGCAGCGCCTGCTTGGTGGCGCGCAGCGTCAGTGGCGCGTGGGCGGCAACGGTGGCGGCCAGTTCCGCGGCGCGGGTTTGCAACGCCGCATGGTCCGGCAGGATTTCCGAGATCAGACCGGCGGCCTGCATTTCCGGCGCTTCCATCAGGCGCGCGGTGAAGATCAGGTCGGTCACGCGCGCTGGCCCGACCAGCGCCGCCAGCCGCGCGTGGTTCACCATGGACAGCGTGTTGCCCAGCGTCTTCGCGATGGGAAAACCGAAGCGCGCATTGGCCGCCCCGATCCGCAGGTCGCAGACGGCCGCGATGGCAGCGCCGCCACCCGTGCAGGCGCCGGAAATGGCGGCGATGGTGGGCTTCTGGCAGTCCTCGATGGCGGTCAGGATGCGGTCGATTTTTGCCTCGTAGGCGAGTGCGTCCTGGGCGGTCGAAAAATTCACGAATTGCGAGATGTCGGTGCCGGCAGCGAAAGCCTTTTCGCCCGCGCCGGTGATGACGATGGCGCGCACGCCGGGGTCGTGATTGGCGGCCTGGCAGATCGCGGCCAGGCCCTCATACATCGGGAAGGTCAGCGCGTTGCGCTGCGCCGGGCGGTTGAAGGTGACGAAGGCGATGCCGTCACGCGTCTCGTGCAGGAGTTCCATGGCCGCAGTCTTGCCGAGGCGGCGCGCCGGTGGAAGATGGCGCCATGAAGATCACCCGCATCCGCCAGGCCGTGTCGCCGATCAGCAGCGCCATCGCCAATGCCTATATCGATTTCTCCAAGATGACGGCGAGCGTCGTCGCGGTCACGGTGGAGGATGGCGGGCGCAGCGCCACCGGCTTCGGCTTCAATTCCAATGGCCGCTATGCGCAGGAAGGGCTGCTGCGCGAACGCTTCATCCCGCGCCTGGAGGGCTGCGCATTGCCGCCGCACGCGGATGGCGGTTTCGACCCCGCACCCGCCTGGGCCGCGATGATGAAGAACGAAAAACCCGGTGGCCATGGCGAACGCAGCGTGGCCGTGGGCGTGCTGGACATGGCGCTTTGGGATGCCACAGCGAAGCTCGCGAACAAGCCGCTGTGGAAGCTGCTGGCCGACCGCTTCAACGGTGGCGAGGCCGACCCCTCCGCCTGGATCTACGCCGCCGGCGGCTACTACTACCCCGGCAAGGGCGTGGGTGAATTGCTGGAGGAAATGCGCCGCTACCTGGGCCTTGGCTATTCGGTGGTGAAGATGAAGATCGGCGGCGCGCCGGGCACCCCGCTGAAGGACGCGCTGCGCGAAGATATCACGCGCATCGAAGCCGTGCTGGGCCTGCTGGGTGGCGATGGTTCTCGGCTCTGCGTGGATGTGAACGGCCGCTTCGGGCTGCACGCAGCACTGGCTTATGGCGCGGCGCTGACGCCATACGGATTGCGCTGGTACGAGGAACCGCTGGACCCGCTGGATTTTTCCACCCACGCCACGCTGGCGGAACACTACCCGCACCCGATCGCCACCGGCGAAAACCTGTTCAGCATGGTCGATGCGCGCAACCTGATCCGCCATGGCGGGCTGCGCCCGGACCGCGATGTGCTGCAATTCGACCCCGCGTTGTCATACGGGTTGGTGGAATATCTGCGCACGCTGGACATGCTGCGCGCGCACGGTTGGTCGCCACGCCGCTGCGTGCCGCATGGTGGGCATCAATTCGCGCTGAACATCGCGGTCGGGCTGGGGCTGGGCGGCAATGAAAGCTACCCGGAGGTCTTCGCGCCCTTCGGTGGTTTTGCCGATGATACGCCGGTGCAGGACAGCCGCATCAGCATGCCCAATGCGCCGGGCATCGGGTTCGAACGCAAGAACGACCTCTACGCGGTGATGAGGCGGCTTGCTTGACCACTACCCGTTGCAGGCTGGCAGCGCATCGATTGCCGCACCCACCAGGCGCCGCAGGTCAAGCCGCGCTACCTCCACATGGCGCTCTGTCTCTGCGGTGCGCAGCAGCGTCGTGACATGCAGTGGAGCCACGCCGATCGGCCCGGCGCGACAGGCGTCCGCGGCCACACCCAGCGTCAGGCCGCGCACAGGGGGTTGCTGCTGACGCATGGCCTCGCGCATCGCCTGGAAGCGTTCCAGCTCGGCCGGTGGCAGGCGGTAGCCTAGCAGGCGGCGCATCGGCCGCGGTGGATTGTCGCGCGCGGCCAGCGCTGTCGCGGCGGCGTCTTCCTGCAACGGGAATTCCAAACTGCGGCGGCCGCCATTCGCATCGATCGCCGTCAGCACCAGGCGGATGGTGCCCGGCAGGGGGCGCAGGCTTTGCGGCATGTCGATCGCCGCCTGCAGCGCGACGGCATCGGTGGTGGCGGGGTCGGTGTGGCGCAGCGCCATGCGTGAGCTGAGCGGCATGGTGGCGCAGCCGGCCAACAGGGCGGCGGTCAGGCCAAGAGCTAAACGAGAGGTCATGTCAATTTGGCTTTCCAGGGGTGAATAATTAATGTTATACAGCAAAATATCATCATAGAAAGTGGAGAAGTGCATGTCTGACATGATGCCCACGCAGTCCTTGCTCCCCGCCGCCGCGGTGCGCCGCGCGCAATGGGCCATTTGGTGCGCCTGGGCTCTGGCGGTCGTCGCACCGCTGGTGGTCTGGCTCGACACGCAACTGGTTGAATTGGCTGTGGTGCCGCATGCGTTGTTGCAGGGGCTGCCTTACGCCATCACGCCTCAGGCGCGGCTTGCGGGTGTTGCCATCACGGCGATTCCCTGCGCGCTGCTGGCCTGGGGGTTGCTGGGGCTGCTGCCGGTGCTGCGGCGCGCCGGTGCCGGGGAATTGGCGGCTGGCGCTGGTCGCGCCGTCACACGGCTCGGCACCGCGATCGCGCTGGTTGGCTTCTATGAACCGTTGGGGCGCGCGGCCTTGATGGCAGCGCTGAGCGTCGGTACCGGGGAGCTGCGCATCGGTCTCGCGGTATCGGCCTGCGGCGTCCTGCTGGTGGCGCTGGGTGCGACGCTGGTGGCGCTCGGCCATGTGCTGCGCGCGGCCGCTGCCGCGATGGAAGAAAACCGGGGTTTCGTCTGAGCCATGCCGATCATCGTGAACCTCGATGTCATGATGGCGCGGCGGAAGATGCGCGGGCGCGACCTCGCGTTGCGCATCGGCATCACCGAGCAGAATCTCTCGCTGCTCAAATCGGGCAAGGTACGCGGCATGCGGTTTGGCACGCTGGCCCGGCTTTGTGCTGCGCTGGAATGCCAGCCGGGTGACCTGTTGGAATATCGGCCGGGCGAGGAGCCGGCTGAGGACGCTTGATCAGCCGTCCTTCTTCGCCGCCCATTCCTCGGGCGTGATGCGCGGCACTTCCACGCGGTCTGTCGTGCGCGTGTACCAGCCGCGGCCGTGCATGCGGCCCACCAGGTCGAGCTTCGGCGTGTCGATGTAGCGCTTGGCTTCGTCCATCACGGCTTCATCGGCCACGTGCATCGCCAGCACCTTGCCCAGCACGATGGTGTGGTGGCCGGCGGGGACCAGTTGGAAGATTTCGCATTCCATCGCCACCGGGCTTTCGGCGATGCGCGGCGGCTTGACCTTGCTGGATGGCGCGGTGGCCAGGCCGGCTTCGGCCAATTCATCCTGGCCGGCGGGGAAATCGACGGCGGTGACGACCATCTGCTGCATCAGGCGTTGTGGCACCAGACACACGGTAAACTGGCCGGTCGCCTTGATGTTGGCCAGCGTGTCTTTCAGCACGCCCTTGGGGCGCGGGCCGCAGCCGATGCCGACCACCGCGGGGTCATCGGCGAAGGCGTTGAAGAAGGAATAGGGTGCTGCATTCGTGACCCCCGCCACATCCTGCGTGACCACCCAGGCGATGGGCCGCGGCACGACGGTGGAGACGAGCAGCTTGTAGCGGTCGCCAGGGGGAAGGGTGTCGAAATCGAACAGCATGCGCGCGTTCTGAACCCGGGCGCCGAAACTGTCGAGGGGCGTTCACGCTTGCTTAGGAAGCCCGCGCGATGATGCGGGTGGAATCAATCAAGGACCATCGCGCCATGCGCTTCTTCCGTGACCTGTCCGTGGCCGTGAAACTGGCCGCATCTTCGGTGCTGGCGATCGGCCTTCTGGTGCTGCTGGTGGCGCTGGTGCGTGCCGGCGGCGATGAGGCGGCCGAGGCGCAGCAGGCCCAGGCGGCCGCCAATGAAGCGCGCATCGCGGCGACCGAGACCGGCTTCGCCATGATCACCGCGAACAACGCCCAGCGCGGCGTGTTGCTGGCGCAGACACCGCAAACGGTCCAGTCCGAAATGACCATCCTGCGCGAAGCGATGGCCGAGGCGCAGCGCGATGCGGCCAAGGCCCAGCGCCTGGCGCGGGCGCCAGCGGCCGTCACTGCCCTGCAGAATGTGGATCGCGAGCTGACCACGCTGCTGGCCGCCTTCGAGGAAATCAGCACGCTGCGGCTGCAATTGCTGGAAGCGCGTGACCAGCGCCTGCTGCCGCGCATGCCGGAATTCGATCAGGCGATGGAAGCGATCGCCGCCAATCTGGGCTTTGCATTGTCGGGTGAGGCGCTGGAATCGGCGCGTGACGTGCTGGGTGTCTATACCCAGGCGATGTCGGATGTGCGGCTTGGCGTCATGCGCTACCTGGCCACGCAGGACGCCGCGGCGGCACAGCGTGTGCGCCGCGCCGCCAGCCAACAGCGCGTGCATGCGCGCCGGCTTGAGACCTCGACGCCCGAGAACATGCGCCAGGACGCACAGCGCCTGGCGCAACTGGGCGAACAGATCGCGACGCAGGCGGAGCAGGTGATGACGATCGGCGCACGCCTTGAAGAAATTCGCCGCGCCACCACCACGCCGGCGCGCGTGCGTTCCGTCGCCGAGCTGCGCACAGCCGAAGACGCGCTGCGCATATTGGCCGCCGAGGCGGATGCCCGCAGCATCGCGGCCACCCAGTCCATCTCGACCCAGGTGCTGGTGACGGGGGCGATCATTGCGATCATCCTGCTGCTGTCGGCCTGGTTGACGACGCGCGCCATCGGCACGCCACTCAAGCGCCTGTCGACCGCCATCACGGGGATCGCGGCGGGCCGCACCGCCGATGCCGTGCCGGACCGCGAACGCCGCGATGAGATTGGCCGTATCGCCAATTCGCTCGAGGAGCTGCGCAGCGCCGTGGCCCACGCTTTCGCCCAAGGCCAGATGATCGAACAGATGCCAACCGCCGTCATGACCGCCGACCCGCGCAATGATTTCCGCATCGGCTACATGAACCCGCAAAGCGGTGAATTGCTGCGCGCGATCGAGCATCTGCTGCCGGTCAAGGCCGACGCGCTGCTGGGCGAGAGCATCGATGTCTTCCACCGCAAGCCGGAACACCAGCGCCGCCTGTTGTCCGACCCCGCCAACCTGCCGCACCAGGCGCGCATCAAGGTGGGTGATCAGGTGCTGGACCTGAAGATCAACGCCATCCGTGATGGCGCGGGCCAATATGTCTCGGCCATGCTGATCTGGAACAATGTGACCGCGCAGGCCCGCCTGGCCGACAGCTTCGAGATGGAGGTGGGTGCGGTGGTGCAATCCGTCAGCGCCTCCGTGCGGGAGGTGCAGCAAGGCGTCGAAACCGTGACCGCCAGCGCCGAGACCAGCGGGCGTGAAGCCGATGCCGTGGCCGATGTGTCCGCCCAGGCAGGCCAGGATGTGCAGGCCGTCGCCGCCAGCGCCGAGGAGCTCGCCGCCTCTGTCGCCGAGATCACCCGCCAGGTGACCGAAGGTGCCCAAGTGGCGCGCGCCGCCGCCGAGGAAGCGCGCTCGACCGACGCGACCGTGCAAGGCCTGGTGCAATCGGCCGCAAAAATCGGCGATGTGGTGCGCCTGATCAGTGACATCGCGGGCCAGACCAACCTGCTGGCGTTGAACGCCACGATCGAGGCCGCACGTGCCGGAGAGGCTGGCAAGGGATTTGCCGTGGTCGCGAGCGAGGTAAAGAACCTGGCCAGCCAGACCGCCAAGGCGACAGAGGAAATCGCCGCCCAGATCGGCGCCATCCAATCCACCACGGAAGAAGCCGCGACGGCGCTGCGCAACATCGGCGCCACCATCGACCGCATGAACGAAGTGACCACCGCGATCGCCGGCGCCGTGGAGGAGCAGGGTGCCGCAACGCGCGAGATCGCGCGCAGCGCCGCGCAGGTGGCCGAAGGCACCGGCAGCGTGGTGCGTCGCATCAGCGATGTGCAGCGCGCGGCAGGTGAGACGGGCGGCGCGGCCAAAGCCATGCGCAGTGGCGCAGCGACACTGGCTGCACAGGCCGATGCGCTGCGTCAGAAGGCAGATGGCTTCCTGGCGAGTGTGCGGGCGAGCTGAGGTTGGAGCATCATCCGTTCGATCGGGATCGATTGGCCGGATAAAGCTGCTCGAAAACAATGGGCTAGAGTCCGATCTGGACAGGCTGAATCAGCCTGGCCAGTGAATCGGCCTCTCAACAACGGCTAGAGGTTTTTCTCTGAAGCAAGCTGAAGAGAAAAATCTCTAGAGCGTGATCGGCGAGCCTTTACGATCGGATCATGCTCCAGCGGCCAATGTCGCATCGGCGATGCGCTCAGCGGCGCCCGGCGACAGCTCCACCGCGAGCTGTTTCATATCCGCAGTCGCCCGTGCTCATGCGCGGGCCATCCGGATGATGAGGGGGACGTGCAACGCTGTCTCCGGCAGCCGATCGCGCGCGACCAGATGTGCGGGCGCATCGGCCTTGGTGATGGTGCCGAGTGGGACGACCAGATCCTCGCGCACGCCAAACACCGCATCGCTGTCCAGGTACGGATCGCCTTCGGGGAACAGCTCCGTCACCAGTGACGAATAGCCCTCAGCCTCCGCAATCACATGCAGATGCGCCGGCCGCCAGGCATCGCGCCCCAAGGCGCGCAGCATGTCACCGCCCGGCCCGTCATAGGGCACGCTGTAGGATTTCGGGCGCGTCGTGGTGAAGGCGAAGCTGCCATCGGCCGCACAGCGCAGCACGCCGTGATAATTCTTCGGCGGTTGCGCGTCGTCCTGCACGGCGTACAGCCCGTTATCGGCATTCTGCCACAGGTCCAGCGTGACACCGCCAATACCCGCGCCGGTCGCCGCATCAATCGCGCGGCCGGTGACCACCAGCACCTCGCCCGGCTGGTCCTTCCACATGTCGCCGCCATCGGCCAGTTCCGGCGCGCCGCGCTGGTGGAACGGGCCAAGGTTGGAGCCGTTGGTCGCACCCGCCGGCGTGTTCACCATGTCGACCAAAGCCGACACACCCAGCAGGTCGCTGAACAGGATGAATTCATTGCGCTCGGGCGTGGTGATTTCGCCCGCGCGGGTCAGCGCCATCAGCCCGGCCATCCATTCGCCATGGGTCAGCTGCGTTTCCTTGACGAAGGCGTGCATGTGTTTCGCCAGCGCGCAGAATACCTCGCGCACGCGCGGGTTTTCGGCGCCGGCGGCATAGTCGGCGAAGGCCTGGGTCAATGTTTCGGGGGTGACGTTGCGCATGGGGGTTCCTCAATCGGCCGTGGCGCCGGAAACGCGCACGACGGCGGCCCATTTCGCCACCTCGTCGCGCAGGAAGGTGCCGAAATCGGCGCGGCTGCGGATGTCGGGCGCGAAGCCCGCGGCATCCAGGCGTTGTGCCACTTCGGGCAGGCGAAGCGCGCGGTTGATCTCGGCGTTCATGCGATCGCTCGCGGCGGCTGGCGTGCCGGCGGGGGCCATCAGGCCGAACCAGGTCAGTGCCTCGAAGCCGGGAAAACCCTGTTCGGCGACGGTGGGCACATTGGGCAGGGCGGGGTCGCGGCGCAGGCTGGTCACCGCGATGCCGCGCAGGCGGCCTTCGCGCACCATCGCCAGTGCGGGCGGTAGCGAGGTGCTGCCCATCGGCACCTGGCCGCCCACCACTGCCGTGATGGCCTGCGCCGGGCCGAATGGCACGTGCTGGATTTCAACGCGCGCCAGGCTGCGCAGCAACAATTCCATGCCGAGATGCGTCGTGGTGCCGGTGCCGGAAGAACCATAATCCAGCGGGCGCGCGCGCGCGGCGGCAAGCAATTCGGGCAATGTGCGCACGTCCAGCCGTTCGGGGTTCACGGTCAGGATGTTCGGCGTGCTGGCCAGCAGGGCGACCGGTTCGAAATCGGTCAGCGCGTCATAGCCCGCGTTGCGATAGAGGCTCGGGTTCACTGAAAACGCGACGGAGTGCGCGAGAAAGGTCTGCCCGTCAGCGGGCATGCGTCGCACGCCGACGGTGGCGATATTACCACCCGCACCAGGCCGGTTTTCCACCACGACTGGCTGGCCAAGTGCCGGCGTCAGCGCATTGGCCAGCGTGCGCGCCAGCACGTCGGTCGCCGCCCCAGGCGCGAAGGCCACGATGATGCGCAGCGGCCGGTCGGGCCATGGCGCCTGCGCGATTGCCGGGGTGGCCAGCAAGCCGGTCGTGCCGGCGAGTGCGGCGCGGCGTGTGGTGATGATGTTCATTCTTGTCTCCTCCCTGCCGCACCTGGCGGCGCGGTCAGCGTGTGAAGGCGGGGCTGATTTCGGCCGCGTCATCGGGGAAGCTGCGGCGGGCCGCGATCGGCACCACCATGTCGCCAAGACGCCCAGCCAGGGCGGCACGGCCGCCATCTTGGAACCGCAGAAGACGCATGCTTTGTGACCTTCTTGGACGAAACTTCACTTTCGCGCCTTTTATCGATAAAATTACCATCATGCAAGAGAATGACGATGCAGGCATGACCCAACGCGTCCATCGCCAGCTGCGCAGTGACCTGTTGCTGGGCCGGCTGGCACCGGGGCTGAAGCTGAAGGTGCAGACGCTGGGCGCCACCTATGGCGCGGGTGCCAGCCCGGTGCGCGAGGCGCTGTCATCGCTCGCCGCCGAGGGCCTGGTGCAGCGCATCGATGGCCGCGGTTTCCGCGCGGCCCCCGCCAGCGTCGAGGATTTCGACGAACTGGTCCGCGCCCGCTGCTGGCTGGAAGAAGTGGTGCTGCGCGAGAGCATCACCGCCGGCGATGTGGCGTGGGAGGAGCGGCTGGTGGTGGTGCGCTGGCGCCTCTCGCGCATCCCGCGCTCGGTCAGCGCCGAGCGCTTCACGCATAATCCGGACTGGGAGGTGGCGCATGCCGCCTTCCACCAGGTGCTGCTCAGCGCCTGCCCGTCCGCGACGCTGCGCGAAATGGCCGAGACGCTGCGCGAACGCGCGGAACGCTACCGCGCGATTGCCAATGTCGCGGCCTATCCCGGGCGTGATGTGGCCGCGGAACACGAGGCGATTGCGGAAGCGGCGCTGGCGCGGGAGGCCGCCACAGCGGTCGCGCTGCTGCAGGCGCATTATCGCGCCACGGCAGGGTTTCTGCGGCACGCGTTGGCTGGTTGAAGGACGGATGACGCGCCGCGCGCGCCACCTCCCGGCCATCCAACCACCGCCTACACCATCTGCCGCCGCGCCATCGCAGCGAACCGCCCATCCGCCGCCATCAATTCCTCGAACCGCCCGCTCTCCACAATGCGCCCGCCATCCATCACCAGAATGCGATGCGCGCCCATCACCGTCACCAGTCGATGCGCCACGACAATCCGCGTGACATTCAATCGCTCCAGGCTCTCATTCACGATCGCCTGGGTGCGGTTATCCAGCGCGCTCGTCGCCTCGTCGAAGATCAACAGCCGCGGTTCGCGCACCAGCGCACGCGCGATCAGCACACGCTGCCGCTGCCCGCCGGATAGATTGCCGCCGCCCTCCGCGACCACCGTGTTCATCCCCATCGGCATGGCGCGGATATCAGCCTCCAACCCCGCACGCCGCGCGGCCGCCCAGGCCGCAGTTTCCGGCAGCGCGGTGCCGCCCAGGATGTTGTCCAGCAGCGGCCCCGGCAGCAGCTGCCCGTCCTGCAGCACCACGCCGATCTGCCGGCGCAGCGCCGCCAGATCCAGCCCCGCCATATCCTGCCCATCATAGCCAATGCCGCCGCTCTCAGGCCGCTCGAAGCCCAGCAGCAGGCGCACCAGCGTGCTCTTGCCGCTGCCGGATTCACCCACCAACGCCACGAATTCACCGGCGCGGATATCGAGCGACAGGTCATCGATCACCGCCGGCTGGTCCGCCGCGTAGCGGA
Organism: Alphaproteobacteria bacterium; assembly: GCA_013298245.1. Lineage (GTDB taxonomy): Bacteria > Pseudomonadota > Alphaproteobacteria > Acetobacterales > Acetobacteraceae > Rhodovarius. The sequence goes on along the minus strand of JAAFHD010000052.1, from coordinate 2,308 downwards.
AGGTGACGTGGCGCAATTCCACGGCACCGGTCAGCGCGGCCGGCGCCGCGGCACCCGCATCGGCCTCGGTCGGCCGTTCCAGCAGCATGCGCATCCGATCGAACAACACCGGCAATGTGGCGAAGGAACCGGCCACCGCGACCAGCCCCAGCATCGCCGTGCTGAACTGCCCGAATGCCGCGTAGAAGCCCGCGAACTCCGCCGAGTCCAGCAGCACTTCTTCGCCGCCCGCCAGCGCGAACAACGCGATCGCGGCGATGGCTGGAAACGCGCCCGACACCGCGCCAAGCCCCGCCTGCCAATAGCGCGTTGCCGCCAGGCGCCGCTGCTGTTCCGCGAACAGCGCCGCCCAGCGCGCGAAGCCCCGGCGTTCCGCGCCCGCCACGCGCAGTTTCCCGACACCGGACAACAGTTGCAGCACCAACCCCTCGACACGCCCCTGCGCCGCCATCATCGCCACCCGATGCGGCCATTGCCGCCAGATGACGAACAGCGTCACCAGGCCCAAAACCAGTACCAACCCCAAACCCGCCAGCGCCAACGGCACCGAATAGCTGAATAGCAAAGCCAGGCTGACCAGCGAGAACACCGCACCCATCAAGGCCTGCGTCGCACTCGTGGTCAGCAATTCGCGCATCGTGCCCACGGCGTTGGCGCGGTCCACCAGGTCGCCGGCGGTGCAGCTGCGGAACAGCTCGGGCGGCATGCGCAGCAGCCGGTCCCACAGCGCCGCCTGCAACCCCGCATCGATGCGCGACTGCATGCGCAGCAGCGCGATGCTGCGCGTGATCTCGAAGGCCAGCGCGCCGAAGGCCGCGAAGGCCAGTGCCAGCACGATGGCCACCGCACCCTGCGCATCACCCTGCGGCAGCACGGTGCCGAACAACAGGCTGGTCGCGAGCGGCAGGCCCAGCGCCATCAACGCGCCCAGCACGCCTGCCAGCACCAGCCGCCAGGCATCCGCGCGCAGCCCATGCGCGGCCAGCGACAACAGGTCCCGCGCGCCGATCGCGCCCGCGGGCAAGGGCCGGTGCAGCATCCAGGCCATGGGGCGCAGCGTGGCCGCCACTGCGGTATCGACCGGCACGGCGCGGCCCTCTGCTGGGTCCGACAGGCGCATGCGCCCGGCGCCTTCGGGCAGCAGCGCGACCGCCGTGCCGTCCTGCCGCCAGGCCAGCAGCGGGCCTGGGTTGGCGCGCCACCAATGGGGTTCCAACCGCACCTCGCGCACCCTGATGCGCGCCTTGTGCAACGCGGCGGCCAGAGCGTCCTCGCCGTGCCGCGTGGGGGTCGTTGGCAGGGTGGCGCCCAGCGCCTCGGCCACCTGGCGCGCGGCGTCCAGGCCGTCATCGCTGTGCTGTGCCTGCGTCCAGCCGCGCGGCAGCAGGGCAGCGGCGATGCGCCGCACGGCACCATCTGCCGCTGCGTCATCCAGCGTCGCGCGTCGCGCGGCGCGCTGCGTGCGGGCGGCGTGTTCGGCCTCTCGCTCGGCGGCCAGCAGCGGCAGCAGCAGCGCGTGAAAATCATCCAGCGCCGGCCAGAGCTGGCCCTGCGCCAAGGCCATGGGCGTGAGGAAGCCGCTGCACACGCCATCGGCGGTGACGTTGATCCAGCTGCGCTCCGTCACTGGCCGCAACGCAGTGCCGGCATCGGCTGTGCCCAGATAGCGCGCGGCGCCGCTGTCCATGCGCAGCCAGAGCAGCGCGCCATGCGGGGCGGTCAGGTTCTCGCCGGCGGTGACGGCCTGGTCCGGGTCGGCCTCCAGCACGCGATGCGCGGGCATGGCACGGCCCGCCGCCAGCGCGGCCGAAAGCGCGATGACCCAGCCCTCGATCCAATCCACCGCGAAGAGGTCGAAATCCTGCCCCTCCAGCGCCGCGCGCGGTGCCTCATACAGCTCGGCATCCAGCGGCGCGGTGGCGCGCAGCGCGAGCACCGTGCCGTCCTCCTGCGTCAACGGCGGCATACCGAACAGCACCGCACCCGCGCCCAGCGACAACACATGCCGCGGCGTGCCCACCGGCACCCCATCGCGCAGCGGCACCACCGACACATCCAGCCGCCCGCGCAGGATCAACCACACACGATCCGCGCGCGCCGCGATGAAGGGGTTGTTGGCCCCCACCGCGCGGCGTTCGCCCGGCAGGCGCGCCAGCAGTGCTGTGGCGAAGTGCTCGGCCTCCATCAGCTCAGCCTGACCAGTTCGCGATAGGCGCCGGGCGTATCCAGCAGCGCCTCATGCGGCCCGCGCTGCACGATGCGCCCGCGATCGAGCACGATGATCTCGTCGCAATCGCGGATTGTGGAA
>JAAFHD010000519.1:1979-2549 GCA_013298245.1 Alphaproteobacteria bacterium | reverse complement strand
ACCGGGTGGTCCATCACCCAGGCCGCGACGGCGAGCATGGGCTGGATACCGGCATCGAGCTTGCCGCCGAAACCGCCGCCACAGGCGGAAGGGATGATCCGCACGGCGTCCATCGAGAGGCCCAGCACACCGGCCACCTCCTCGCGATCCATCGCCGGCGCCTGGGTGCTGGACCAGACCTCGATGCTCTCGCCAATGCGGCGCGCGAAGCCGGCTTCCGGCTCGATATAGGCGTGCTCGACGAAGCTGGTCTGCCAATTGCCTTCGACCACATGCGCCGCCTCGCGCAGGGCGGCTTCGGGGTCGCCGCAGCGGACGAAGCCCTCGGCCAGGACGTTGTCCGGGAATTGCGCGTGCAGCGCGGGGGCAGCGAGTGCGGCGCGCGGATCCTCCAGCGCGTCCAGCTTCTCCCAGAGGATGGGCAGCGCCTCGAAGCGCAGCGCTTCCACGGCCGCGCGGGTGCCGATCACCGCCGCCACGGCATCGCCGCGGTACCGGGCCAGGCCATCGGCAAAGACCGGCTGATCCTTGATGTGCGGATAGATGCCATAGCCGTTGCGCCCCGGCACA
>JAAFHD010000519.1:0-1969 GCA_013298245.1 Alphaproteobacteria bacterium | reverse complement strand
GCGATGCCCGGATGCGCGGCGAGAAAACCCGCCACATCGCCGAGGGAGAACCGCGCATGGGCATGCGGGCTGCGGATGGCGCGCAGCCAGAGCGCATCGGCCGGCGCCAGATCCGCGCCATACCGCTCGGTGCCATCCAGCTTGGCCACGCCATCCACGCGCGGCAGGCGCGCGCCGACCGCGCCGGTCTCGGCATGCGCTTCGACGCCTCGCACCGCGTCAATGATCCGCCGATAGCCGGTGCAGCGGCACAGCACGCCGCCCAGCGCCTGCTCCACCTCGGCCTCACTCGGCGTCGCGTTCCGCCGCAGCAATTCCGTGGCGGCGACCAGCATGCCCGGCGTGCAGATGCCGCATTGCGCCGCGCCATGCGCGTGGAAGCGCGCCATCAGCGCCTGGCCCTCGGGCGTGGCCGCGATGCCCTCCACCGTCTCGACCTCGGCCCCCGCGCATTGGCCGAGCGGCGTGAGGCAGGCGCAGGCCTGGGCCCCATCCACCAGCACCGTGCAGGCGCCGCAATCGCCCGCATCACAGCCGAGCTTGGTGCCGGTCAGGCCGAGGCTGTCCCGCAGCGCATCCGCCAGCCGCGTGCCGCCCTCCAGCGCCAATTCACGCGGCACGCCATTCACCAGCAACGCCGTCATGCCGCGAGCCTCGCCTGCGCGCGGGCCACCAATTCGGCGGCCGCCGCGTGGCGATAGGCGGCGGTGCCGCGCACATCATCCATCGGCGTCAGCGCCCCCTTACCCCACAACCGCGCCACCTCCGAGCAGGAGCCGATGGCAACACGCCCCGCCGCATCGGCCGCGACCATGACGATGGAAATCACGAGATGCGACCGTGCCCCCAGCTTGAGAAACACCGATCGCGATTCCGCGCGCTCGGCCGGCACATGCAGCGCCACCAGCAGCTCATCCGCCGCGCGCGCCGTACGCCGATTGCCCAGGATAAATTCGGCCAGTTTCAGTCGCCGCCGGCCACGCGCGCTGGCCAGCTCCACCTCCGCGTCCAGCACCAGGAGCGGCGGCACGCCATCCGCCGCCGGCGAGGCGTTGCAGAGATTGCCACCGATGGTCCCCCGCGCCTGCACCTGGCGCCCACCCACCTGGCGCGCCGATTCGCGCAGCGCATCGAAGCCCGGTGGCAGATCCGCGTCGCGCAGCGCCGCCCAGCTGGTGGCCGCGCCGATGCGCCAGGCATCGCCCACGCGCGTGATGCCGCGCAGCTCCGGGACCGCGGTGATATCCAGCCAATCCGTATCCGTGGGGTTCCCCCAGGCGGCGCGATGCGCGCGGGCAGGGAAGACATCCGTGCCGCCCGCCATCACCTGCCAGGATCCTTCCGCGAGAAGCGTCAGCGCCTCGTTCAACTCATGCGGCCTTCGATACGAACCCAAACCCGGTCTCCCACTGGGCGCCCCCCGCTTGGCGCAATGCTGCATCGGCTCTTAACCTGCCCTCACAGTCTAGGGGAGCCGGTGATGGCGCGCATACTGATCAAGGGCCTCGGCCTGGTGTTTTCCGGCGATTTCGCACAGCTGCGTCTCGATGCGGATGCGATCCTGATCGAAGGCGGAAAGATCGCGGGCATCGGCAAGGCCCAGGATTTCGAGGCCGAAACCATCATCGACGCGCAGGGCTGCGCCGTCATGCCGGGCCTCATCGACAACCATGTGCATCCGGCCTTTGGCGACTGGACGCCGCGGCAGAACCAGCTCGGCTTCATCGAGGCGATGGTGCATGGCGGCACCACCACGCTGATCAGCGCGGGCGAGGTGCATCTGCCCGGCCGCCCCAAGGACGCCGTGGGGGTGAAGGCGCTGGCCATCGCCGCCCAGCGCTGCTTCGCCGCCTTCCGCCCCATGGGCGCCCGCGTCCTGGCTGGCGCCCCGGTCCCCGAGCGCGGCTTTCGCGAATCCGACTACCAGGAGATGTCGGCCGGCGGCGTGACGCTGCTGGGCGAGATCGGC
>JAAFHD010000518.1 GCA_013298245.1 Alphaproteobacteria bacterium | reverse complement strand
GATTTTTTGTCCAGAAAGCTCAAACCTTGGATCGGGAAGTGAGGCGCGGCATGATCGAACGAACCCATCCCAAGCTGTCGGTCGGGGCGCAATGCCGCCTGCTGTCGATTTCACGGTCGTCGTTCTGGACTTGCCCGGAAAAAGTGGAGAGCACCAACTGAGGAACCAGGAGGTGTTCTATGGGAAACGGGAACAGACCGACGCCGGAGTTTCGGCGTGAAGCGGTGCGGCTGGCGCTGAGCAGCGGTCGGACGCGACGGGAGATTGCGGAGGATCTGGGCATCGGGCTGTCGACGCTGACGCGGTGGCTGAGGGAGGAACGCGATGCCAGCGAGCCAAGTGAGGCTTCTGTCGATGTTCATGCCGAGTTGAAGCGGCTCCGGCGGGAGAATGCGATCCTGAAGCAGGAGCGCGATATCCTAAAAAAAGCCGCGGCCTTCTTCGCGAAAGAGGGAAGTCGATGACCTTCGGCTTCATCGAAGCGGAGAAGGCCAGCTTTCCGATCAGCCGGATGTGTCGGGTCCTCGGGGTCAGCCAGAGCGGTTTCTTCGCCTGGCAGGAACGGCCTGCCTGTCGTCGTCAGCAGCAGGACATGGTCTATCTGGCGCATATCCGCACGGCCTTTGCGCTGTCGAACGGCACCTATGGCAGCCCACGTATGCACCGCGATCTCGTCGATGAGGGCCATGAGATCGGGCGGCATCGCACGGCACGCCTGATGCGCGAGAACCAGTTGATCGCACGGCAAAAGCGGCGGTTCAAGCGGACGACGGACAGCGAGCATGCCTGGCCTGTCGCGCCCAATCTAGTGGCGCAGGACTTCACGGCGGACGGTCCGGACCGGAAATGGGGGGCGGACATCTCCTATATCTGGACGGCAGAAGGCTGGCTCTACCTCGCGATCGTTCTGGACCTCTTCTCGCGCCGCGTGGTGGGCTGGGCGACGGGCGACCGTCTGAAGCGCGATCTCGCGGTCGAAGCCCTGCGTCGTGCTCTGGTGGCTCGCAACCCCGCGCCGGGGCTGGTCCATCATTCCGACCGCGGATCGCAAGGCGGATTCAACCGGTCGCCGCAACACCTTCCATTATATCCTGTTTGAGCAGCCGGTCGAGAGCCTCTGCCGGTGTTTGCCAGCCCAGCGTTTTCCGGGGGCGCGTGTTCAACGCATGGGCAACGGCGCTTAACTCTTCGGCGCCATGTTGGCTGAGATCCGTGCCCTTGGGGAAGTATTGGCGGAGCAGACCGTTTGTGTTCTCGTTGCTTCCGCGCTGCCATGGGCTCTGAGGGTCGCAGAAGTAGATCTCGAGGCCGGTATCGATCCGCAACTGTGCGTGCTGGGCCATCTCCGCACCCTGATCCCAGGTCAACGAGCGACGCAGGTGGGCGGGCAGGCTGCTGATCGTCCCTGCGATGGCATCCCGGACAGCCTCGGCGCCGTGGCCGGCAAAAGCTGGCCCATTCTTGACAGACTTGGCAGCCCCGTGCCCCTCCATGCGCGGCAAGTGCAGGAGCATGGTGAAACGGGTCGTGCGTTCTACCAACGTGCCGATCGCCGAGCTGCCGAGACCAAGAATGAGGTCCCCCTCCCAATGGCCGGGAACTGCCCTGTCGCCGATCTCCGCCGGGCGGTCGCTGATCATCAGGGCGTCAGCCATGAATGCCTTGCCGCGGTTCCGGGCGCGTTCGCGGGGCAACCTGAGTGCGCGGCCGGACCTCAGACAGGCAGAGAGGTCTCTCTTCAGTGCGCCGCGTCCTTGAATGTATAGCGCTTGGTAGATCGCTTCGTGGCTGATGCGCATGGTCGGATCCTCGGGGAAGTCCACCTTCAGGCGCTGCGAGATCTGCTCAGGGCTCCAGGACGCTGACCAGCGTCGGCTTTGCCGGTGAACGGCTCGCCGCCCTTTCCATACCACGACAGGTCCATCGAAGGCGATGCCGTCCGGTGTGGCAATGAGGCCGGAAAGGCGATCCTGCACGTAGTTGCGCAGAGCTGGGTTGACCGCGAGCTTGCTGATCTTCGGACGCCTGGCCGCCCGATCTGCGTGCCACTGTGCAGCAATGGCCCGATAGTCGAACTCTCCGCCGCGTGTCGCCGAGTTGCGCCTGATCTCGCGAGAGACCGTGCTGGGCGATCGGCCAAGCTTGCGCGCGATCGCCCGCACGCCCGTGCCCCGGGCGCATTCGAGGGCTATCTCCTCGCGTTCGGGGAAGGACAGGCTGCAACTCTTCAGCGAAGGAGCAGATGGCGCCAGATGTGTGGGAGGCATTCCGCCAGAACTCCGAAACCATCGGGTTCCAACCGGAGGTGAAACACCCGCTGCAACAGCCGCTTCCTCGCTGGACAGCCCCGCCGCAATCTCCCGCCAGAACCTGCACAGATGCTCACGCTGCCAGACTGGCGGGCGACCTGGCGAGGATAATCTGCGTCGCGTCGAGCGCTCCGACTTCCGTGTTCCTGTCGTCATCAACACCTCCAAGATCAGGGTGTTGCGACGACCGGTTGAATCCGCCCAATACCTGTCCATTCACTACACCGAGCTCTTGGCGGAAGCCGGGATCGAGCCCTCGGTGG
>JAAFHD010000517.1 GCA_013298245.1 Alphaproteobacteria bacterium | reverse complement strand
TCGACATGGCCGAACCCATCGCCGGAAAACCCGCGCTCGGCAGCCGCATCATGCTGCAGCTGCGCGTGGTGGATGAGGACGGGCGCGGCGTGCCCGACGCCGCCGTGGAAATCTGGCACGCCAATGCCGCCGGCCGCTATGACCACCCGGCCGACCCCGCGCGCGCACCGCTGGACAAAAACTTTCGCGGTGCCGCGCGCATCGCCACCGACCGCGACGGCCGCTTCACGCTGAAGACCATCAAGCCCGGCGCATACCCCGTGCCGGATTCCGGGCAATGGTGGCGCCCGGCGCATATCCATTATTCCGTGCTGGCACGCGGCGCCGTCACGCGGCTGGTGACGCAGATGTATTTCCCCGGTGACCCGATGTTGGAATGGGACCGCATCTGGATGTCGATCCCTGATGCACGCGCCCGCGCGCGCATGGTGGCCGCGCAATTGCCGCCACACGAAGCGCCCGTCACGGCCGACATCGAGCGCCTGGTCTTCACCCACACGCTGGTGGTGCGCGGGCGCGAGGAGACACCGCCCGCATGATCCGCCGCAACGCGCCGCCGCCGCCCACTGCGATGCAGACGGTGGGTCCGTTCTTCCCCGCGATCCTCGCCGAACCCGCGCTGGCCACGCTGACGCGCGATGGCCATGCGGGCGAGGCGATCTGGCTGACTGGCGACATCGCCGACGAGGCCGGCCCCTATCGCAACGCCATTCTGGAAATGTCGCAGGCCGATGCCAAAGGCCGGCTTGCGGGCGAGCGTGGCGCGGACAAGCACTTCGCTTTCTGGGGCCGCGCGGCATCCGATGGCGCGGGGCAATTCGCCTTCCGCACCGTGCTGCCCGGCGCCAGCGCTGACCCCGCCGGCACGCGCGCACCCTGCTTCGAATTGCTGATCTTCGGGGCGGGCATCATGCGCCGACTGGCGACCTGCTTCTTCCCGCCCGGCACCACGCAGGACCCGGTGCTGGCCTGCGTGCCGCGCGCGCTGCGGCCACGCCTGCTGTTGCGTGACGCCGGCAAGCGCGCCGGTCTGCGCCGCCTGCACGCGACCATCCGGCTGCGCGGGCCGGACGAAACACCCTTCTTCCGCGACTGACGCATGGCTTCGATCCGCGATCTTCTGTCGTACCGAATCCACAAGCTGGCGGGGGCGATGTCGCGCGGTGCCGCGGCACGCTACCGCGCCGAATTCGGCGTCACGCTGATGGAATGGCGCGCCCTGGCATTGCTCGGCGATGATGCGGCGCTGTCATTGCAGGAACTGGCGCGGCAGGCAGCACTGGACAAGTCACAGATCAGCCGCGTGGTCTCCGCACTGGTCGCGCGCGGGCTGGTCAAGCGCGGCGTGTCGAAGACCGATGCACGCGCGGCGCGCATCAGCCTGACGCCTGCCGGCGCGCGCATCCGCGCAGGCCTGCTGCGCAGTGCCGCCGCGCGCGATGCTGCCTTCGCCGAGGTGCTGACCGAAAAGGAACAGCGCGTGCTGGACAAGGCGATCCGCAAATTGACCAAGGAAGCGCGGCGCCAGGCCGATCCCGACGCCTGGCGCTGATCACTCCATCCGCGCGCCGGAAAAACGCACCAGTTCGGCGTGCCGGCGCAGCTCCGCCGTCAGGTGTTCCGTGACCTGCTGCGGCGTCCCGCCCATGATCTCCAGGCCCTGCGCTTCGAGGCGCGGACGGGCCTCCGCATCGACCAGGATCTCGTTGGTGATGCGGTTCATCGTCGCGATGATCGCGGGCGGCGTGCCGCGCGGAAACATCAGGCAGAACCAGGTGCCGAAGACCAGGCCCGGCATGCCGAGTTCGGCCATGGTGGGCACATCCGGCAGCGCCGCCGCGCGGCGGTCCGACAGCACGGCGATCGGCGTCACCTGGCCCGCGCGCACCTGTGGCGCTGCACCGGTGATCAGATTGAACATCACCTGGATGCGCCCGGCGAAAAGGTCATTGAAGCCCTGCGCGATGCCCAGATACGGCACATGCACCATCTCGGTGCCGGTGGCCTGGCGATACAACTCGCCGGCCAGGTGCATGGAGCTGCCATTGCCGGAGGAGCCGAAGGACAGCGCACCCGGCCGCGCGCGCACCATCGCGGTGAAGTCGGCCAAATTGCGCACACCGAGCGCGTTGTTCACCACCAGGATGTTCGGCACGTTGCCGATCAGCACGACGGGTTCGAAATCGCGCAGCGGGTCGAAGGGAAGGTCGCGGTACATCGCCGGGTTCGTCGCCAGCGTGCCCGCCCAGCTGTAGAGCATGGTGTAGCCATCGGGCGCCGATCGCGCAGCCAATGCCGCACCCACATTGCCATTGGCGCCCGAGCGGTTGTCCACCACCACACGCTGCGGCAGGCGCTTGTCGAATTCCTGCGCGAGGATGCGCGCGATGGTATCCGCCGTGCCGGCGCCGCCAGCGGCAGGCACGATCATGCGGATGGGCCTGTCCGGCCAGCCGGCTGGCTGCGCGAGCGCGGGCGTTGCGGCGAGCGAGGCGAGAATGGCGCGGCGTGTTGTCATGCCGTGCAATATGGCGGCGTGCGGCGCGCGATGGAAGCGCCGCGCGCACTGGACAGCACGCCGCGCCCCGCGAATGC
>JAAFHD010000516.1 GCA_013298245.1 Alphaproteobacteria bacterium | reverse complement strand
GCCGCGCGGATGCCGCCTTCGCCGCGGAACGCGAAGGGGCCGTGCGCACCGAGGCCGCGATGGACGCCGCGCGCACCGCGGGTGCCGCCGTGCTGGAACGCGCCGCGGAAAAGCTGGGCCCCGATGCCGAATTGCCCAGCGTGTCCGAAACGCCGGACGACGCCGCGATCGACCGCGCGCGCCGCCGCGTGGAACGGCTGACGCGCGAGCGCGACGAGATGGGCCCGGTCAATTTGCGCGCTGATATCGAGCTGACCGAGGCCGAAGAACGCATCGCAACCGTGGCGCGCGAACGCGAGGAAGTGGCCGCCGCCATCGCCAAATTGCGCGGCACCATCGGGCATCTGAACCGCGACGCGCGCGAACGCCTGCGCGCCGTCTTCGACCGCGTGGACAATGAATTCCGTACTCTGTTCAGCCGGCTTTTTGGTGGTGGGCGCGCGCATATCGCGCTGGTGGGCAGCGAGGATCCGCTGGAGGCGGGGCTGGAAATCTACGCCGAACCGCCGGGCAAAAAGCTCTCCGCATTGTCGCTGCTTTCGGGCGGCGAACAGGCGCTGACGGCGCTGTCATTGATCTTCGCCGTCTTCCGCTGCCAGCCCGCCCCCGTCTGCGTGCTGGACGAGGTGGACGCGCCGCTGGACGACGCGAATGTGGAACGCCTGTGCGACCTGCTGGACGCCATGGCCGAGGACGGCCGCACCCGCTTCCTGATCATCACGCACCACGCGCTGACCATGGCGCGCATGCACCGGCTGTATGGCGTGACCATGCAGGAACGCGGCGTTTCCCGTTTGCTGTCGGTCGATCTGCAGGCGGCGGTGGCGCTGGTTGAAGACCAGGCCTGACCAAACAACCGCGTGATCCACGTGAAGCTGATGTCATCTCGCACAGCACCTGTGCCATGTTGCGCCGCGTGACGAAGTGCAAGGCAAGAATTTCGCCCTTGCGGATTGCACCCGGAAAGGTGCACACCAAATTCGCTATCGAAAGGATCATCCCATGGCAGAGACACAGCGACGTGACGTCTCCACCAGCGGCAAGATGCTGGGGCTTTCGATCTTTGGCGGGACAGTCGCGCTGATCATCATCGCGGAAAACATAGGTGCCGCTGAAATCGTCAGCCGCGCGCCGATGCTGTTGGCAGCGAGCCTGGCCTTGGCCGTGGCGCTGCCGATGGTGTTTTTTCGGCGCTGACTATTCCAAGGTGATATTGCGCGCGCGGATCACCTCGCCCCATCGCGCGCGTTCGGCCGCCAACACGGTGTTGATCGCGGCCGCGTCGCGCGCCGGCAGCATGATCAGCCCAAGCCCGCCGAAACGCGTGCGCAGCGCGGCATCCGCCTGCACCACCGCGATCGCCGCGCGCAGCCGTGCTTCGACCTCCGCCGGCAGCCCGCGCGGTGCGGCCAGCCCGAACCACGTCGTCGCTTCATACCCCGGAAATGTCTCCGCCACCGTCGGCACATCCGGCAGCACGGCCAGGCGTTCGCGCGTGGTCACCGCCAGCGCCCGCAGCCTTCCATCGCGCACGAAGGGCAGCGCGGTCAGCACCACATCAAACATCACCTGCACATCGCCCGAGAGCAGCGCCGCCAGCGCCGGCGCGCTGCCGGGATAGACCACATTCTGCAATTCAATGCCGGCCGCGGCGCGGAACAATTCCGCCGCCAAATGGATCGGGTTGCCCACGCCGACCGATGCCGAATTCAACGCCCGCCGCCGCGCCAATTCCGCGAATTCGCGCGCCGTGGCCACACCCAGCGCGGGTGGGGCCACCATCACCAAGGGCGTTTCCACCAGCATGCCCAGCGTGACCAGATCGCGCTCCGCGTCATAGGGCAGGCGGCGATACAGCAGCGGGTTCAGCACCATCGATGCGCCCGAGGCCATCAGCAGCGTCAGCCCATCGGCGGGCGCGCGCGCCACCGCTTCGGTGCCGATGATGGTGTTGGCGCCGGGGCGGTTTTCCACCACCACGGGCTGCGCCAATTCGCGCGCCAGGATCTCGGCCCAGGCGCGGGCCAGCTGGTCGGTCACGCCGCCTGGCGCATAGGGTGCCACCAGTCGCAGCGTGCGCGGCTGCGCGATGGCGGGCGTGGCCAGCAGCGCGAAGGCTGCTCGGCGTGATGTGATCATGGCGTTGCTCCCTGCGCGCAGGGTGGCGCTTGATGAAACGCCTGTCACCGGCCATGTTGAGGGTATCCGGCATGGTGCCGGCCCGCAGGGAGAAAACGCATGGCCTGGAAGACCCCCAAGATCGTCGAAGTGTCGCTCGCACTCGAAATCAACAGCTACGTCTGCGCCGAAGTCTGATCGGCCGCGCCCGCCATGCTGCGGGCGATCGTGCTGGGTGCCGGCGCGGGCGGCGGTTTTCCGCAGTGGAATTCCGCCGGCGTCGGCTGCCAGCGGGCTCGGGCGGGTGATGCGCGCGCCCTGCCCCGCACACAGGCTTCCATCGCGCTGTCCGCCGATGGCGCGCAATGGCTGGTGGTCAATGCCAGCCCCGATCTGCGCGCACAGATAGCCGCCACACAAGCGCTGCATCCGCGCGAAAAACCACTTCGCAATTCGCCCATCGCCGCAGTGCTGCTGACCGGCGCGGAGGTGGACGCCATCATGGGCCTGCTGCATTTGCGCGAA
>JAAFHD010000515.1 GCA_013298245.1 Alphaproteobacteria bacterium | reverse complement strand
GATGGCCGAGCAACAGCCAAGGCGCCCCGGCCTGCCCGCAGGCCGCCAGCAATGCCGCATGGCGCGCGGCGCGGGCGCGTTCCTGCAAGGCGGCGCCGGGCGGCACCGCGAGGCACAGCACGCGCGCGGGGATGCCCTGCCCTTCGAGCATGGCGCGCACATGTTCCGCTTCGGCCGCACTGTCGGCGCGCAAGCCGTGATCCGCGATCAACGCCAGCAGCCGCGCCCCGCCCCAGGCGCGCATTAACAACGCCAGCGCCAGCGAATCCGGCCCGCCGGAAACACCCATCGCCACCAGCGCTGGCGGCGGCCCGAAGCGCGCCATCAAGGCGGCTGGGTCAATCCTGATGGTATTCGCCAAGGCTCGGGGCCGGGCGGTCGATCGCGGGGCGCGCGCCATCGAAGCTGATGGGCAGGCCGACCAGCGCATAGTCTTCGCCGGGCACCGGGCGCATCTGGCCCAGCGCCTGGAATTGCGCGTCCTGCGCCAATTCCTGCACGGTGTTGATGGGCGCGCAGGGCACACCCGCGGCCTCCAGTGCCGCCAGCCATTCGGCGCGGGTTTTCTCGCGCAGGAGCCGCTGGATTTGCGGCAGCAATTCGGCCTGGTGGCGCAGCCGCGCGCGGTTGGTGGCGAAGCGTTCGTCGGTGGTCCAATCCGGGCACCCGAGCAATGCACAAAACTTGCGGAACAGCCGGTCATTGCCGCAGCAGATCAGCACTGGGCCATCGGCCGTATCAAACCCCTGATAGGGCACGAAGGAGGGGTGGCCCGAGGCATGCCGCACCGGCACCTCGCCCTTGTTGATCCAGCCCGACAGTTTCTGGCCCGCCCACATCGTCGCGGTCTCGAAGAGCGATGTGTTCACCACCCCACCGCGCCCCGTGCGCGCACGTTCGGCCAGCGCGGCCAGCGCGCCGATCACCGTCCACATGCCGGTGCCCTGGTCCACCACGGAAGCACCCATGCGCACCGGCGGGCCATCAGGGTCGCCGGTGATCGACGACAGGCCACAATAGGCCTGCAGCAGCGGCTCATAACCGGGGCGTTCGCGCAGCGGGCCGGCATGCCCGAAGGCGCCCATCTCGCAATAGATCAGGCGCGGGTGGCGCGCGGTGACGGCGGCGGCGCCGATGCCCAACTGGTCGGCGGCACCGGGGCGCAGATTGTGCACCAGGATATCCGCGTCGGACAGTTCGGCGTGCAGTGCGGCCACGCCCTGGGGCGCCTTCAAATCCAGCACCAGGCTGCGCTTGCCGCGGTTGAAATCCTTGAAGATCAACGCATCGCCATCGCGAAAGGCCGGGCCCATCTGGCGCGCATCATCGCCGCCATCGGGCTTTTCGACCTTGATGACGGTCGCACCCAGATCGGCGAAAATCGCTCCCGCGAAGGGGCCTGCCAGCACCTGGCCCAGCTCCACCACCTTGATGCCCGAAAGCGGCTTCGCAGTCATTCCGGTTCGATCCCCGCCTGGCGCACGGCGGTGCGCCAGCGCTCGATATCGCGCAGCAGGAATTCGGAAAAGCGCTCCGGCCCCCAGCGGCGCATGATGGAACCATCGCCGGACAGCCGTTCCAGCAGCGCAGGGCGGGCGCTGGCTGTGTCCATGGCCGTGACCAAGCGCGCCAGGATGGGCGCGGGCAGGCCAGCGGGGCCGAACATGCCGGTCCAGGTGGTGATGACCATGGCGGGGAAGAATTCCGCCAGCGCCGGCACATCGGGGGCGACCGCCAGGCGCTCGGCGCTGGTCACACCCAGCGCGCGCACGCGCCCTTCGGCGATCTGCGGCATCGCCGTGGTGCTGTCGAGCACCATGTAGTCGAGGCGGCCTGCGATCACATCCGCGATGCCGGCGGGGTTGGCGCGGTATGGCACATGTGTGGCCTCGATCCCGGCCAGATGCGCGAACATCGCCGCCCCCACGCGCGCGGAGGCACTGCCGAAACCGGCATTCAGCCCGCCCGCGCGGCCGCGCGCGAAGGCCACCAACTCGGGCACGCTGCGCGCGGGGATGGCGGGGTGGATGACCAGGAACATCGGCCCCTCGGAGACCAGGAAGATCGGCGTGAAATCCGCGATCGGGTCATAGGGCAGGCGGCGCAGCAATGCGGGGTTCGAGGCATGCGTGGTGTTGGCGGTGTAGAGCAGCGTCAGCCCATCGGGGCGCGCGCGCGCGACGGCCTCGGCGCCCAGCACGCCATTGGCGCCGCCGCGGTTGTCCACCACCACGGGCTGGCCCAAGAGTTCCGACAGCGGCTCCGCGAATTGCCGGGCGCGCAGGTCGGTCGCGGCACCGGCGGGGAATGGCACCACCAGACGAATGGCCGCCCCTTGCGCCAAGGCAGGGGCGGCGAGCGGCGTGGCAAGCAATGCGCGGCGCGGGACCATGCCCGCAGCGTGGCGCCGCGCGGCGCTACCTGCAAGCCGCGCGTTGCCGCGCCGCCGCCGCCGCCTGCTGCTGGCCCTGCGACAGGTTCTGGAAGTTGGACCGCAGGTCACCCAGCGTGTCACAGGCCTCGCGCCGGTTGTTCAGCGCGGTGAAGGAATTGGCGAGGCCAATCAGCGCGTCCGCGGCGCGTGGGCCGGTGCGGGCGCGGGTGAAGGCCTCGTTGTAGGCAATCGCGGCATTGCCGAAATCGC
>JAAFHD010000514.1 GCA_013298245.1 Alphaproteobacteria bacterium | reverse complement strand
CGTCCAGGCGGCCGGCCTTCATATCGGCCTCGACGCGCTGCCAGATTTCGTTGAACTCGCCATCCACCATGCCCGAGGGCACTTCGAAGGAAGCCCGCTCCGCCAACGCATCCAGCAACTGGCGCTTCACCTTCATCCGCGCCGCGCCGTCATACTCGTTCTGCAGGATGGAGGTGACCATCTCCCGCATCTTCTCGACCGACTCGCTGCCCAGCTTCTTGGCGAATTCCTCGTCGATCGCGGGCACCGAAAACACCTTCAGCGACTTCGCCGTCACCGAGAAGGTCGCTTCCTTGCCGGCCAATTCCGTCGCCGTGTAGTCGGCCGGGAAGGTCACGGTGACGGTGCGGTGCTCGCCCGGCGCCATGCCTTCGAGCTGTTCGGAGAAGCCGGGCACGAAGCCAGGCCCGGCCACTTCCACCGGCATGTCCTGGCCAGTGCCGCCCTTGAAGATTTCGCCATCCACGCGGCCTTCGAAATCCACGTAGATCACCTCGCCCTTGGCCGCGGCGCGGGGCGCCACTTCTTCCAGGCTCGACTGCCGGCGCGCGATATTGGCCAGCGCTTCATCCACCTGCGCATCCGCCGGCGTCGCCTTCAGGCGCGTCACCGAAATGCCGGCGAAATCCGGCATCGGAATCTCGGGCAGCACCTCGATATCCATGCGGAATTCCAGGTCCGCACCATCGGCGAAATTCACCAGGTCGATCTTGGGTTGCAGGGCCGGGCGCAGGTTGCGCTCCTCCAGCACCTTGCTGCTGGCTTCCTGCACGGAGGCCTCCAGCACTTCGCCCATCACCGCCTGGCCGTAGCGCTGCTGGATCACCGCGGCCGGCACCTTGCCGGGGCGGAAGCCCGGGATCTTCACATCCTTCGACAGCTCCGCCAGGCGCTTGGCCTTTTGTGCGGCGATCGAGGTGGCCGGCACCACCACGGTATAGGCCCGCTTCAGGCCCTCATTCGAAACTTCGGTCACGTTCATCGCGCGCATTCGCTCCAGGTCAGGCGGGCCTTTTGGGGTGGTGCGGGCGGAGGGATTTGAACCCCCACGGCTTGCGCCACTGGAACCTAAATCCAGCGTGTCTGCCAGTTCCACCACGCCCGCGGGCCGATCGATCAAGGGGCCGCGTGTAGCCCAAGGGCCACGAGGGGACAATGCCGGCTAAATGTGGGTGCGCAGGAACTGCGCTTGGGCCGCGTCACGCGCCATCACGGCCGCGCGTTCCAGGCGTTCGGCGGCGGCCGCGCCATCGCCGGCAGCGCGCGCAATGAAGCCGCCCACGGCCCAAAGCGGCTGGTAGCTTTGCGCCTCCGGCAGCGCCGCCAGCGCCGCCCATTCCGCCAAAGCCTGCGCCAGGCGCCCGGCTTCCAGCGCCGCCGCACAGCCCGCAACCCGCGTGCCCAGCGTCGGCCAATGCGTGTTCAACACCGCGTACAGCGCCACGATATCATCCCAAGGCGTGCGCCCCGTCACCGCGCGCGAGGCATGCGCCGCCTGGATCGCCGCCTCCAACTGGAACGGCCCGG
This sequence comes from Alphaproteobacteria bacterium, assembly GCA_013298245.1. Lineage (GTDB taxonomy): Bacteria > Pseudomonadota > Alphaproteobacteria > Acetobacterales > Acetobacteraceae > Rhodovarius. The sequence continues at coordinate 1,132 of JAAFHD010000514.1, read as the reverse complement.
GCCGCCCTGCCCCGGCGGCGCGCGCCAACAACGCATCCGCCTGGCGCGCCAAGCGCCGATCCCACAGCGCCGTGTCCTGGCGCGACAACGGCGTGAAACCATCCGCCAAACGCGCCGCCCGCCTGGCCTGCACATGCAGCATCAGCGCCAGCAACCCCAGCGGCTCCGGCTCCCCCGGCAAATGCACACTCACCAATTCGGCCAGGAACAGCGCCTCATCCACCAGCGATTCGCCGCCCGCGTCATTGTCGATGGAAAACGCCGCATAGATCGCCTCCAGCACCGCCGAGAGCCGTTCCGGCAGCGCAGAATCGTCTGGCAGTTCGAACGGGATTCGCGCCTCGCGAATCTTCTCCTTCGCGCGCGACAGCCGCCGCTTCATCGCCTCGGCCGTGCTGAGGAAAGCGGGCGCGATTCGCGCCGCTTCCAGCCCCAGCACCGTCTGCAGCATCAGCGCCGCATGGACCTGCGCATCGATCGCCGGATGCGCGCAGACCAGCAGCAGCGACAAGCGCCGATCCATCTCTGGCTCCTCCCTCTCCTGGGTCAGCATCCATTGCGTGTCGGGGTGGTCCGCAACGCGCGCATGGCGCGCCGCATCCAGCAGGCGACGTTCGGCCACGCGGGTCAGCCAGGCCTGCGGCGCATCCGGCACGCCATCACGCGGCCAGGCTGTCAGCGCGGCTTCCAAGGCGGCGGCGAGCGCATCCTCCGCCGCCGCCACATCGCGCCACCGCCAGGCCAGCCGCGACAGCAGCCGGCCATAGGCATCGCGCGCCGCAACCTCCGCTGCCCGCCAGGCGGCATCGGTCACCCGAGCGGGTTCTCGATGATCGGCCGCACCTCGACCGCGCCCGATACGGCCGATGGCGATTGCGCCGCCCAATGCATCGCCGCGTCCAGGTCCGGCACATCGATGATCACATAACCGCCGAGCTGTTCCTTGCTGTCGGCCATCGGCCCGTCCTGCACCTGGCGGCGATCGCTGCGCAGGCGCACGGTGGTGGCGGTGTGCGAGGGCATCAGCGCCTCACCGCCGCGCATCACGCCCGAGCCCGCGAGCGCGCCCATATAGGCGCCCCAGACCTGTTGCATCTGGCCCATTTCGGCCTCGGTGGGGATATGGCCGGCG
>JAAFHD010000513.1 GCA_013298245.1 Alphaproteobacteria bacterium | reverse complement strand
TCTGGACCGGCGGCATTTCCAACCCGCTCGAGGTGATCGAGCAGATCACCTACCTCCTCTTCATCCGCCGCCTCGATGAGCAGGAGGAGCTGGAGGAGCTCAAATCCTCCCGCACCGGGCGCCCCATGGCGCGCCGCATCTTCCCCGAAGGCACCGACCCACGCGGCCGTCCCTATGCCGAACTCCGCTGGTCCCGCTTCCGCAACATGGCGCCGACCGAGATGTTCACCGTGGTGGGCGAGCATGGCGGTGTTTTCACCCTCCATGACGTGCTGAACCAGCCGCCGCGCTCGCCTCGCCTCACGCCGCCGCGCGCTGCCTGTCGAGCCAGCACCATCGCTTCATGTTGTAGGCCATGTTGGCCAGCGTGATCGCGGCATGGGCCCGCGCCAAGCCAATGGGCCTGATCACCAGCCCCATCACCCTCTTCTGGTAGGCGAAGGGGTGTTCCACATGCGCCCGGATCGCTGACTTGGTCGCATTGCCGCGCGCGATGTGCCGGGCCAAGGCCCGCCCCGCCGGCTTACGCCGATGGATGCGGCTCACCTTGCCGATACCCTCCAGATACCGCTCATTCTCCGCCGAGCGATACGCCGTATCGGCCCAGACATCGGAGGCGGTGTTCTTCGGATCGATCATGCCCTCGCGCAGCCGCGCCCCGTCATGCGCCGCGGCATCCGTCGTCAGCCCATGCCGGATCACGCCATGCCGGCGGTCGATCGAGATGTGCGACTTGTAGCCATAGGTCGGGATCGCGATGTCGATCTGCGGCTTGCCGTCTGGGCCTGGGCGGGCCTTGCTGAATTTCACCGTCCAGCGCGCGTCGGTATCTTTCTGGCGCGCCTTGGCCGGCTTTTCAGGCCAGATCTCAGCGGCTTTCTCGCCCTGTTTGATGCGAGCCTTCTCCTCATCATTGTTGCGCTGACGAGGTGCGGAGACCAGTGTCGCATCGACGATCTGGCCGGCCATGGGCAGGTAACCCGCGCAGGTGATGGCGTCATCCAGCCGGGTGAACAGCCGTTCCATGGCGTCCGAGGCGATCAGCGCCTCGCGGAAATCCCACAGCGTGTTGGCATCCGGCACCGCATCGCCGGGGCCGAGGCGGCAGAAGCGCATCCAGCTCAACCGATCGGCCACCAGGTATTCCGTCTGTGCCAGTGACAGGCCGTGCAGCGCCTGCAGCACCAGCATGCGGAATTTCAGAACCGGGTCGAAAGATGGGCGACCGCCTTTGCTGCGGTCGCGGGCGCCAAGGGCTGCGGTCAGCTCTGCGCGGAACAGCTCGAAATCTACCGTCGCGCTGAGCTTCTCCAGCGGATCGCCCTGGGCGGAGAGTTCACGCAGCCGCTCCTGCACATCCCAGAAGCCGGGTTGGCCTGATGACATCCGCCTCGCACTCCGTTTCGACAGGCCCAAAGCGAATCATGTCAGAACGCGTATCGCCAGGGGTTTCCGGAGGTGTCCACGTTCAATGCCCGGCTCCGCGCCGAATGTCTGAACGCCTCGTGGTTCCTGTCCCTGGCCGACGCCAGGCAACGCATCGAAGAATGGAGGTGCCACTACAACGAGGAGCGGCCGCACTCCGCCCTGGGGAACTTGACCCCGAGGGCGTTCGCCAACCAAGCTGAACCAGCCCGAGTACTTGCGTAGATCCCGGACCAAAGTTGGGGTCAGGACCACGCTAGGGCGGACTCTACCGAAAAATGGCGCCATTTCAGGGGAGCACCTCAACATCAGTCACGATCTGAGCTCACACTATCCAGTCGCCGCTGATCACGACACAACATTGGTGGATCAATCTCGTGCCATGCAAACTCTACCTGATATCGCCGGAGGCCAGCGTCGCGCACGGATATGGCCGTGTTGCCTCCGAAGCGGGGCGAAAAGTCACAAGGTTCGCCCCCGTCGCGATTGCCACCGTCGCCGCGCTGGCGCCGTCTGATTTCGACATCCTGCTCTGCGATGAGACCATCACCGATGTCGATTTCGACACCGATGCCGATGTGGTCGGCATATCGATGAATGTCGCTCAGACCGAACGCGGCCTGGCGATTGCCGATGCCTTCATGCGCGCCGGCAAGACGGTGGTGCTGGGTGGCCCGCAAGTCTCGCTCGCGCCTGAGATGTTCGAAGGGCGCGCAAGCTGCATCGTCGTGGGTGAGCTTGAGCCAATCGCCGAGCAGCTGTTCAGCGATATGCGAAACAAGGTGCTCCGCCCGCGTTATGACGGCGCCAAAGCCGACATGACGACATCCCCCGCCCCGCGCTGGGACCTCTATCCCAATGATCACGCGCTGGCTGGCGTCGTACAGACCAGCCGGGGCTGTCCGTTCGAGTGCGAGTTCTGCGACGTGATCGCCTATCTGGGGCGCGTTCAGCGGCACAAGTCGAATGAACAGGTCATCGCCGAGGTGCAGAACCTCTATGATCTTGGCTATCGCTTCATCGCTCTGGCGGACGATAACTTCACCGTCTATCGCAAACGCGCCCGGTCCTTGCTGGTGGCGCTGCGCGACTGGAATGCGGGCAAGGGCAGCGACCGTGTACAGTTCGGAACGCAGATGTCCATCGATGTCGCGCGCGACCCCGAACTGCTGGCTCTTTGCTCCGAAGCCGGGGTGCGCGATGCCTTCATCGATATCGAATCCATCAACCCGGACAGCCTGCGGG
>JAAFHD010000512.1 GCA_013298245.1 Alphaproteobacteria bacterium | reverse complement strand
GGGCGTGGAGCGGGTGTTCCCGCTGCATTCGCCGGCGATCGCGGAGCTGGTGGTGGTGCGTCGCGGCAAGGTGCGTCGTGCGAAGCTGTATTACCTGCGTGGCCGCACCGGCAAGTCGGCGCGTATCGCGGAGAAGCTCGGCCTGAAGGCCGGCGCTGCCGAAGCCAAGGAGTGAGGTGCGCCCGGGGGGTGCGCCCCCCGGACCATCTGTATTGTCGGCGCCCTTGAGCGGCCAGCTGCCCTCGCGCGCCAAACGCCCGGGGGAAGCCATGGCCCGCACATTGTTCGACAAGATCTGGGACGCCCATGTGGTGGAGCGCCTGGAGGACGGCACGGCACTGCTCTACATCGACCGGCACCTGGTGCATGAGGTGACCAGCCCGCAGGCCTTTGAAGGCCTGCGCGCGGCGGGCCGCCCGGTGCGCCGGCCGGATGCGACGATCGCAGTGGTGGACCACAACATCGCGACCGATGGCTCGCGCCGCACTGGCATCGAGGACCCTGAGTCCCGCTTGCAGGTCGAGACGCTGGAGAAGAATGTCGCGGCGTTTGGCGTGCCTTACATCCCGCTGCTGGATGACCGGCAGGGCATTGTGCATGTGATCGGGCCCGAACTGGGCCTGTCGCTGCCGGGCATGACCATTGTGTGTGGTGACAGCCATACCTCCACCCATGGCGCGCTGGGTGCGCTGGCGTTTGGCATTGGCACGTCGGAAGTGGAACACGTGCTGGCGACGCAGACGGTGTTGCAAAAGCCGGCCAAGAATATGCGCGTTACGGTCAATGGCCGGCTTCCGGCGGGCTGCACGTCGAAGGACATCACGCTCGCAGTCATCGGCAAGATCGGCACCGCGGGCGGCACCGGCCATGTGATCGAATATGCCGGCGAGGCGATCCGCGCGCTGGACATGGCCGGGCGCATGACGCTGTGCAACATGTCGATCGAGGCGGGTGCGCGCGCCGGCATGGTAGCGCCTGACGAGACCACCTTCGCCTATGTGCATGGCCGCCCGCATGCGCCGAAGGGCGAGGCCTGGGACCGCGCCTTGGCCTGGTGGAAATCCCTGCCCTCGGACGCGGACGCGGTGTTCGACAAGGAAGTGGTGCTGGACGCCGCCGAGATCATCCCGCAGGTCACCTGGGGCACCAGCCCTGAAGACGTGCTGCCGATCACCGGCGTGGTGCCGAACCCGGCCGATGCGGCCGATGAGGCGCGGCGCGCGCAGTTGCAGCGCATGGTCGAATACATGGGCCTGACGCCCGGCCAGAAGCTGACCGAATTGAAGGTGGATGTGGTCTTCATTGGCAGCTGCACCAACAGCCGCATCGAGGATATCCGCGCCGCCGCCGCCATCGCGCAGGGCCGCCAGGTGGCGCCTGGCGTGCGCGCCATGGTCGTGCCGGGCTCGGGCCTGGTGAAGAAGCAGGCGGAGGCCGAGGGGTTGGACCAGGTGCTGGTCGCGGCGGGGTTTGAATGGCGGGAGGCGGGGTGCTCGATGTGCCTCGGCATGAACCCGGACAAGCTGAAGCCCGGCCAGCGTTCGGCCAGCACGTCGAACCGCAATTTCGAAGGGCGCCAAGGCCCGGGCGGGCGGACGCATCTGTGCTCGCCGGCGATGGCGGCGGCGGCGGCCATCAAGGGCCATCTGGCCGATGTGCGGGAGTTCGTCGCATGAAGGCCTTCACCACGCTGACCGGCGTCGCCGCCCCCCTGCCGATGGCCAATGTCGACACCGACAAGATCATCGCCGCCCGCTTCCTGAAAACCATCGAACGCACCGGCCTGGGCAAGAACCTGTTCCACGCGATGCGCTTCAATGAGGACGGCTCGGAAAACCCCGATTTCGTGCTGAACCAGGCGCCCTATCGCCAGGCGGAAATCCTCATCGCGCACGAGAATTTCGGCTGTGGTTCCTCACGCGAACATGCGCCCTGGGCGCTGCTGGATTTCGGCATCCGCTGCGTCATCGCGCCCGACTTCGCCGACATCTTCCACAACAACAGCTTCAAGAACGGCATCCTGCCCATCCGCCTGCCGCGCGCGGTGTGCGATGCGCTGATGGATGACGCGCGGCTCGGCGGCAACGCCCGCATCACCATCGACCTGGAACGCCAGGTGGTGGTCCGCCCCTCCGGCGAGGAAATCCCGTTCGAGGTGGACGCCTTCCGCAAGCATTGCCTGCTGAACGGCCTGGACGATATCGGCCAGACCCTGCAACACGAGCCGGCCATCGATGATTACGAAGCCAAGCGCCGCGCCGCCGCCCCCTGGTTGTTCGCCTAAGGACCCCCTGATGCCCGCCAACAAGAAGCTCCTCGTTCTCCCCGGTGATGGCATCGGGCCCGAAGTCATGGGCGAAGTCCGCCGCGTGATCGACTGGATGGCGCATCGCCGCGCGGTGTCCTTCGAGATCGAGGAAGGCCTGGTTGGCGGCGCCGCCATCGACGCCACCGGCGCGCCCTGCCCTGACGCCACACTGGATGCTGCGCGCCGCGCGGACGCCGTGCTGTTTGGCAGCGTTGGCGGCCCCAAATGGGACAGCCTGCCCTTCGAACAGCGCCCCGAGCTCGGCATCCTGCGGCTGCGCAAGGAACTGGGGCTGTTCGCGAACCTGCGCCCCGCGCTGGTGTTGGAAGCGCTGGCCGATGCCTCCGCGCTGCGCGCCGAACTG
>JAAFHD010000511.1 GCA_013298245.1 Alphaproteobacteria bacterium | reverse complement strand
CGATGCACTGATTGCCGAAATGGCGGCCGGCGTGGTGCCGGTGGTCGCGGGCTTCCAGGGTGTGGCGGAGGGCGAGCGGGTTTCAACGCTGGGCCGTGGCGGTTCCGACCTTTCAGCCGTGGCGCTGGCAGCCGCCCTGAAGGCCGACCGCTGCGACATCTACACCGATGTCGACGGCGTCTATACGACCGACCCGCGCATCGTGAAGCGCGCCCGCAAGCTGGAACGCATTTCGTTTGAGGAAATGCTGGAACTGGCCAGCGTCGGCGCGAAAGTGCTGCAAACCCGCAGCGTGGAAGTGGCGATGAAGCACCGCGTGCGCGTGCAGGTGCTGTCGAGCTTTGAGGACAAGCCGGGCACGCTTGTCGTGGATGAGGACGAGATCGTGGAAAAGCTGATTGTCTCCGGCATCGCCTATTCGGCGGATGACGCCAAGATCACGGTGCGCCGCGTGGCTGACCGGCCGGGTGTGGCGGCGGCGTTGTTCGGCGCGCTGGCGGAAGCCAATATCAATGTGGACATGATCGTGCAGAATGTCGGCGCCGACAGCACGACGGACATGACCTTCACCGTTGGCCGCGCTGACCTGCCGCGCACGCAGGATGTGCTGGCCGGGCTGAAGGATGCGCTGGGCTATCAATCCGTGCTGGCGGACCCGGCGGTGGTGAAGATTTCCGCCGTCGGCGTGGGTATGCGCAGCCATGCGGGCGTGGCCGCGACGATGTTCAAGGCGCTGTCGGAGAAGGGCATCAACATCCAGGTGATCTCGACCTCAGAAATAAAGGTCAGCGTGTTGGTGGCTTCGGACTACAAGGAATTGGCGGTGCGCGCGCTGCATACCGCCTTCGGGCTGGATGGGCCGGAGCCGGCCGCGAAGGATGATGAAGAGTGAACGAGCGCCTGAATGCATTGATGGCGCGTGGCGCTGAGTTTTTGGGGTCGCAGCACGCCATCATGGGCGGCGCGATGACCTGGGTGAGCGAGCGCAATTTGGTGGCCGCGCTGTCCAATGCCGGTGCGTTTGGCGTGATTGCCTGTGGCGCGATGGACCCGGCACGCCTGGCGGAAGAAATCACCGCCACGCACACGCTCACCACGCGCCCCTTCGGCGTGAATCTGATCACGCTGCACCCCAAGCTCGAAGAACTGGTGGATGTGTGCCTGGCCGCCCGCGTGCCGGTGATTGTGTTTGCCGGCGGCGTGCCGCCCGGCACCGCGATCAAGCGCGCCAAGGAAGGCGGCGCCAAGGTCGTGTGCTTCGCCCCCGCGCTGGTCCTGGCCAAGCGCATGGTCCGCCAGGGCGCCGACGCCCTGGTCATCGAGGGCAGCGAGGCCGGCGGCCATATCGGCCCCGTCTCGCTGAACGTCCTGGCGCAGGAAATCCTGCCGCACATGACCGAAGTGCCGGTCTTCGTCGCCGGCGGCATTGGCCGTGGCGAGGCGATGCTGCAATACCTGCGCATGGGTGCGGCCGGCGTGCAGCTGGGCACGCGCTTCGTCTGCGCCACCGAATGCGTCGCCCACCCGCGCTTCAAGCAGGCCTTCATCCGCGCCAATGCCCGCGACGCCCTGGCCTCGGTCCAACTGGATGAACGTTTTCCGGTGATTCCCGTGCGCGCCATCGTCAATGACGGCGTGAAGCGCTTCATGGAAAAGCAGGCCGAAGTGCTGCGCCGCTTCGACGCCGGCGAGGTCACCAAGGAAGAAGGCCAGCTTTCCATCGAACATTTCTGGGCCGGCGCCCTGCGTCGCGCCGCCATGGATGGCGATGTGGAAAACGGCTCGCTCATGGCCGGCCAGTCCGTCGGCATGGTCACGAAAGAGCAGCCCGCCGCCGAAATCATCGCCGAATTGCTGACGCAGGCCGAAACCGCCCTCGCGGCCGCCAACTAACCCCTTCACCCAAGCCCCCCGCCCAGGTAGAACCCCGCCCGTGTCCTTCACCATGAAACGCTTCCAACGCGCAGAGGTCGTGCCCAGCGTCGATGCCGCGCGGCTCGGCGAGGAACTGCGCGATGCGCGTGTGTCCTCCGGGCTCACCATCCAGGACATGTCGGCCACGCTGCGCATCCGCCGCGTCTATCTGATCGCGCTGGAAGAAGGCCGCCTGAAGGACCTGCCCGCACCGGCCTATGCCATGGGCTTTGTGCGCAACTATTCCGCCGCGCTGGGCCTTGATTCCGAAGAGGTTGCGCGCCGCTTCCGCGAAGCCGCGGGCACCGCCGCCCCGCGCAAGAACGAACTGGTCTTCCCCGAACCCGTGCCCGAACGCGGCGTGCCCGCCGGCGTCATCGTGCTGGTCGGCGCGGCCCTGGCGGTCGTGGCCTATATCGGCTGGTACAACTGGACCGGCAGCGACCAACGCACGGTCGACGCCGTGCCCGCCGTGCCCCCCCGCCTGGAACGCGCCGTGCGCGAGGGCACGCCGCCCGACCCACCGCCGCTGGCCGTGCCCGGCCTGACGCAAAACCCCGGCAGCACCAACGTGCCGCTGCCCTCGCCGGTGCAGGTGCCGGTGGTGGTGCCGCCGCCGCCGCCGCCACCGCCGCCGCCGCCGTCCCCCACCGATGCCAGCCGCATCACCTTCCGCTTCACCCAGCCCACCTGGGTGCAGGTGCGGCCGCAGAACGTGCAGCAGCCGATCATGGAACGCACCATGCGCGCGGGCGAAAGCTAC
>JAAFHD010000510.1 GCA_013298245.1 Alphaproteobacteria bacterium | reverse complement strand
CCGATGATGCGCCACCGCGGGATTGGATGCCGACCCGCGCACCGCGCTGAACCTCGCCCAGTGCCGCGCTGTTCACGCACGCGGCAGCATCCGCTCGATGCGCGCGGCCGAGCGGCGCAGCGCGGGCAGATAGGTTTCGGCGATCACCGCCTCGGTCGCGCGGTGCGCGCAACTGCCCAGGTTCAGCGCCGCGCGCACCTGCCCATCTGGCGCGCGCAGCGGCACCGAGACGCAGACGGCATCTGGCTCTGCCTCGCCTATCGCCATGGCCCAACCGGCAACGGCCGTCGCGCGCAGCAGTGAGCGCACCTCCTGTTGCCAGCACGATGTCGGCGCGGGGTCGGGCGCGCTCTCGCGCAGCCATGCCTCCAGCCGGTAGCGGTGCAGATGGGCCAGCAGCACGCGGCCGCTGGATGTCGCATGCGCCGGATAGCGCGCGCCAACCAGGATATGCGGCCGCACCGGCGGCTCAGGCTGGGCGCGCATCGCATAGACGACATCGCCACCCTCCAGCAGCGTGATCGACGCGGCCGCCTTGGTCTCATCGGCCAGCGCCAGCAGCACCGGGCTTGCCGCGCCGAACAGCGGGTCGGAAGCGAGAAAAGCGCGGGAGAGTGCGAGCACCTTGGGTGTCAGCGCGAAGTGCCGCCCCTCCAGCCGGGCATAGCCGAGCTTGACCAGTGTCAACAGATTGCGCCGCGCGCCGGCGCGCGACTGGCCGGTGCGTTGCGCGACATTCTGGATTGTCAGCCGATGGCTGCCCTGGTCGAAGGCGACCAGCGTGGTCAGGCCGCGTTCGAATGCGTCAATGGTGTCCTTGGTGGCCACGTCCGCTTGCCTCAGATGCGATAAGAATCGCCGAACGCCCCGCGCGCATACTGCCGTGCGGCTGTCGATGAAATCAAGGTGCGATGGTTCGCGCAGCGAACATCGGCTCCGGCTTGATTGACGTGGGCGGCCGCGTTTGCGGAGATTTGACCTGGCAAACTGTGCGACAAGGAACGCGACAATGGGCAGCGCCTCACCGGCCGTGCAGCATGCGATGCCCCGGCCGCGGGCCGCGCGCATCGCCACCGAAAACTGTTGCGCCCCGGGGCAGATCCGCCCATGCCGCTAGGCGCGGCATTGGCGCTGTCGATTGCCGTGCTCACCGCCGGCGATGCCGCCGCGCAGGCTTCGCCGGCACCACGCCCGGCCTATGTCGGCGTCTGGGCGGGGGAGCGGATGAACTGCGCCTGGCCGCAGCGACGGCTGCACCAGTACGGCCCGGACTGGCTGCGCCATCCGGCGTTGTATGAGGACAGCGCGGGCCATGTCTGCACCATCACCCGCAGGCGCGGGCGCGCGCCCGAATGGCTGTTCGATATCCGCTGCCGCAGCTTCGGCACCAGCGCGCCGCCATCCAGCTTCCAGGGTCAGCAACGGGTCACGCTGTTGGACGGCGGGCGGTGGATGCGCGTGGCCACCACCGTGGGGCCGCAGCGCACGGAGCTCAGCACGTCGGAGTATCTGCTGTGCCGCCGGTGATCGTGACCGCCGATGTGGCGGCCCGCAGCCGCAGCGCGAAGACAGCACCTGGCCCGGCATCTTCCAGCCACAGCGCGCCGCCCGCTGCCTGCGCATGGCCGCGCGCGATGGCCAGGCCCAGGCCGCTGCCGCCGGTCGCGCGCGCGGTGGTGAAGAAGCGCTCGAAGATGCGCGTGGCATTGGCGGGTGAAATGCCCGGGCCGTCATCGGCCACGCGCAGCAGCACGCTCGCATCATCCCGCTGCCAGCGCAGCGTGATGCGCGCCGCCGGCCCGGCATGCTGCGCGATGTTCTCCAGCAGGATCTGGACAATGCTGCGCAGCGCGTCAGGTGCGATCAACACCTGCACATCGGGGCCTTCCAGCGTGGCGTCCAGGCCGCGTGTGGCGGCGCGCAGCGCTTCATGCAGGGGCGTGGGCCTGGCTGCCGCGCGCGGCGCTTCCGCGCGTGCCAGATCCAGCAGGCGGCGCACCAGATGTTCCAGCCGCGCGGCATCCGCGCGCGCCTGACCAATGAAGCGCTGGCGTTCTTCAGCGGTCATCGTCGCGACATGGTCTTCCAGCAGTTCCAGCGCGCCCGAGAGTGCCGCGAGAGGCGTCTTGAATTCGTGGCTGACCTCGGTGGCGAATTGCCCGATGTAGTCGGCGCGGTGTTGCAGGGTGCCTGCCATGTCGCGGATGGCGGCGAAGAGTTCATCGGCCTCGCGCACGGCGCTGAAGCGTGCGCGAACGCTGGGCATGCGCGCACCGGCAGCGACCAGTTTCGCCTGCGCCGCGACGGTCGCGATGGGACGGCTGACGGTATAGGCGGTGACCAACGCGAAGCCCGCGCCGAGCACCAGCAGCACCGCGGCCAGCGTCAGCAATTCGCGCCGCTTGCCCCACATCGCCTGCTCTATGCTGGCAGGCGTGCGCGAGAGCAGGACGGCACCCATCCCCGGCACCGGCAGTGCCACGAAGACGCGGAAAGGGGCGGCGCGGCTGATCGATGCGGGGCCTGCGGGCACCACTTCTCGGCGTGCGCGCAGCCGGGCCGCCGATTGGCCGGCCAGCGCCAGCGCCACCTCCTCCTGTGCGGCCAATGACAGGCCAAGGTCACCGCCGGAACTGGCGACCACGACGCCGCGCATATCGGTCACGCGCATGGCCGCGA
>JAAFHD010000051.1 GCA_013298245.1 Alphaproteobacteria bacterium | reverse complement strand
ACGCGGCGCCTTAGCCGAACTGGTGTTGCGCCACCGCCTCGCCCCGCGCGACCCGCTGGCCACCACCGACGACACGGCACTGGAAGACGCCGTGCTGGCCCGCGCCGCCGCGTGAGCCTCGCCGACACCCTGCTGGCCGCGCGCCTTGCCAACCGCCAGGTCACCACACCGGTCGAAGCTCCCGCCGATCCATACGCGGTGCAGGACGAAGTCACGCGCCGCCTCGGCTGGGAACCATTGGGGTGGAAAATCGCCGCCACCACGCCCGCCATGCAGGCGCGCCTGCGCATGTCCGAACCCATCCGCGGCCGCAGCTTCCGGCGTTTCGCCACCGCAGAACCCGCAGAATTCCAGCACGCCGATCTACTGGACCCGCTGCTCGAAGCGGAATTCTTCATCACCCTCGCCGCCGACATCCCACGCGGCACACCACTCGACGCCATCATCCCCCACATCGCGCGCATCCAGGCCGGGGTCGAAATCGCCGAGTGCCGCTTCCCCATGTCAGCCCTGCCCGCCCCCGCCGCCATCATCGCCGATGGATGCGCCAATGGCCGCTACGTCTTCGGCCCTGACATCCCCGCAGGCACCGACCTCGCCGCGATGCCCGTTACCATCCACGTCAACGGCACATTGCGCCGCGAGGGCCACGGCCATGACGTGATGGACCACCCGCTCAACCCGCTCGCCTGGCTCTCCCGCCACGTCGCACTCCGCGCCGGCGAGACCATCTCCACCGGCAGCACCACCGGCATGCTGCCCGCCCACGCCGGCGACATCGCCGAGATACGCTTCGGCGCGCTGCCACCCATGCGCATCGCCTTCTTGCGGAAAACGCCCAGCGCCCCACACTGACCGCATGCAGGACGCCGAGGACAGGCGCATCCGCCGCCTCATCGCCTCCTTCGCGCTGACCGGCTTTGCCACCGCGATGATCGCGCGCATCACCGACCCGTTGGTGGTGGAAATCGGCGCGGAATTTTCGGTGCATCCCGGCACTGTCGCGCTTCTCGCCAGCCTATACGCATTGACCTTCGCCCTGGTGCAGCCCTTCCTCGGCCCGGTCGGCGATGCGCTCGGCAAACGACGCGTGATCATGGTCGCGCAATTCTTCTTCGCCGTGCTGATTCTGGGCTGCGCGGCCGCACCCGATTTCGCCTCCCTGGCCTGGTTGCGCGCCGCATCCGGCGCAGCCGGCGGCGGCATCTTCCCATTGGCGCTCGCCGTCTTCGGCGATGAAGTCCCACTCGCCAAACGCCAAGTCGCGGTCGGGCGCTTCATGCTGTTCAGCATCATGGGCGGCATCACCGGCGGCGTACTCGCCGCGGTGCTGGAACCCTTCATCGGCTGGCGCGGCGTGCTGGCTTTCGGCGGCGCATCAGCCGCCGCCGCGTGGCTCGTGCTGCTGCTCTCCCCACGCGCCGCGGAAGCGATGCGCCCGCTCCGCGTGGCCGACGCATTGACCCGCTACGGCATGCTGCTGCGCATGCCGATGGCGCGCCTGCTCTACGGTTCCGTAGCACTCAACAGCGCACTGGCGATCGGCCTCGCACCACACCTCGCGCCGCTGCTGCAGGGCTACGGCATGGACGGCACATCCGCCTCCGGCCTGGTGTTGGCGGCCTTCGGGGTGGGCGGGCTGGTCTACACCATGGTGGTCGGGCGCGTGCTGTCGCGCATCGGCCAGGCCGGTCTGTTGCGGCTGGGCGGCGGCATGTCCTGCGCCGGCCTGGCGCTGCTAGCGACCAACACCGCATTGCCGCCATTGCTGGTCTCGGGCGTGCTGCTGGGCTGCGGCTACATGATGATCCATGGCACCATCCAGGTGCGCGCCAGCGAATTGGCGCCCGAGGCACGCGGCGCCGCCATGGCCTTGCACGCCTTCAGTTTCTTCCTCGGCCAGTTTTTCGGGCCGATCCTTTACGGCTGGGCGATCGGCACGCTGGGGCCCGTGGTGTTCCTGGCATCGGGCGTGATGCTGGCATGGCTTGGTTGGTGGATGGCGCGGCCGCGATGAACACAGCACGAACATCGAACCCATATCCACAGGCTGTTTTGCCAGGAAAACAGAGCATTGATCCGATTCGCGCGAACGAATCGCTAACCGCACACATCCACCAGGGCTTGTGTGTTCATGATCGCGCAGGCCACAAGCGCGTTCCGGCTTCGTGCCGGCGAATCACAACGATTCGCAAGCGGGAAAGGACGTAAAGAATGGCCGGCGCCATCAGCGCGAAACTGCCGTGGTGGTCATGGGCGGCACCCGCGCTCGGCGTGGCCTTGGCGCTGGGCAAGGTCTCACCGCTGTCGCCCGTGGGCGTGCTGATGCTGCTGGTGCTGGGCGTGTCCGTTTTCGCATCCGTGCTGCACGCCGAGGTGGTCGCAGCTCGCGTTGGCGAACCCTATGGCACGCTGGTGCTCGCCGTCGCGATCACGGTGATCGAGACGGGGCTGATCCTCTCCCTCATGCTCGGCGGCGACCAGCCGGCGCTGCTGCGCGACGCGGTGTTTTCCACGCTGATGATCGCGCTGAACGGCATCATGGGCCTGGCGCTGGTGATCGGCGGCGCGCGGCATTTCGAACAGGGTTTCGCCGCGCGCGGTGCATCAGCTTTCCTGACCGTGGTGATCACCATTTCCACCATGGCGCTGATCCTGCCGAACACCACCACATCCGAACCGGGGCCGGTCTTCGCGCCGGGGCAGTTGCTGTTTGTGGTGGTCGCATCGCTGGTGCTCTACGCCGTGTTCCTCTTCGTCATGACCGTCAGGCACCGCAATGACTTCCTGCATGGCCACGGCATCGAACCCACCGGCCAGCCGCCGACCGCGCGCATCACGATGCGCGCCCTGGCCTTGCTGGTGCTGGCATTGTTGGCCGTCGTGCTGCTGGCCAAGGCGATGGCGCCCGCGCTCGAGGCGGGCGTCGAAATGATGGGCGCGCCCGCCACCGTGGTGGGCGTTGTGGTCGCCGCCCTGGTGCTGATGCCCGAGGGCATGAGCGCGTTTCGCGCAGCGCAACGCAACCAGGTGCAGATGGCGCTGAACCTGACGCTGGGCTCGGTGCTGGCCTGCATCGGGCTGACGATTCCGGTGGTCGGATTGTGGTCGCTATGGACCGGCCAGACGCTGCTGCTGGGCCTGCCGCCCACCGGCGTGGTGCTGCTGGCGCTGACCTTCCTGGTCTCGGCGCTGACGCTCGCGACGGGGCGCACCACCGTGCTGCAAGGTGCTGTTCACCTGGTGATTTTCGCGACCTTCCTGCTGGTCAGCTTTATGCCTTGAGCAGCGGCAGAAGCGTCGCCCAATGGCGCGCTTCACCCACCGCATCATAGCCCTTGGCATCGGGGAAGGCGAAGCCGTGGCCGGTCTTCGGATAGACCTCAATCGTGTGGCGCAGCCCACCTTGTTCCAACGCGGCCTGGATGATCGGCAGGCGGTCCAGCGGCACGTAGTGGTCGTCCTCGGCAAAGGCGAGATAGGCTGTGCCGTCGCGCATTTTCGGATACCACAGATGCGGTGAATCCGGCGCGTCCAGCACCATGCGCGTGCCGTAGTACGACGCTGCGACGCGCACCCGATCTGGGCGGTTCGCCAGCGCCATCATCGCGAAGCGGCCGGACATGCAATAGCCCACGGCACCGGCCGGGTTGCCCGGTGTGGCACCGACCGCGTCCAGCATGGCGGGCAGGTCTTCGGCGAACATCGCATTCGTCAGCCCATTCGCCATGCCGAAGATCCGCGTGCGTTCCGCGCTGTCGGGTTTCTCGAATTCGCAGCGATCCAGCGCGCTGTCACGACACCAGCGCCAGTACAGATTGGGCAGCAGCACCGTGTGCCCCGCCGCCGCAATGCGCTGGCACATCGAGACCAGCACAGGCCGCACGCCAGGTGCGTCCATCAGGAACAGCACCGGCGGGCCTTCGCCAAAGATCTGCGCGGGAATTGTGCCGCCGGCCGTCGGGATGTCGATGTGGCGCATGGTCATTCTCCGGTGAAGCGGGGCGGGCGTTTTTCGCGGAAAGCCGCGACACCTTCGGCGCGGTCGGCACTGCCGCGTGATGCGCGCTGTTCGTCTTCCGCCAGGGTGATGGCTTCCGACAATGTCTGGAAGGCCGAGAGCTGCAATTGCCGCCGGATCACGCGCAAGGAACGCGGTGAACAATTCGCAGCCCAATCAGCCGCGATCGCACGCGCGGCGGCGGCGAAACCCTCGGCCGGCAGCACACGGACGAGCCCCAGCGCGCCTGCTTCGTCCGCCGTGACGGTGCGGCCGGATAGCAGCAAATCGGCCGCGTTCTGCATGCCGATCAATCGTGGCAACATCCACGCCATGCCATGCTCGGCGACCAGCCCGCGGCGTGCGAAAGCCGTGGTCAGCTTGGCACCCGCCGCCATCAGGCGCAGGTCGGTGTAGAGCGTGATGGCCAGGCCCACGCCCGCCACCGCACCATTGATCGCCGCGATCACCGGCTTGTCCTGATTCAGCAGGTAGCTGTAGCGGCGCGCAAAATCCTCGCGCACAGGTGCAGGGCCAGGCGGCGTGGTGATGCCCTCGAAGGCCGGTTCCGGTCGCGACGGATCATTCACCGCCGAGAGATCGGCACCGGCGCAAAACGCGCGGCCCGCGCCGGTCAGCAGCACCACGCGTGCGGCGCGGTCGGCGTGGGCAGCGGCGATATGCGCGCGCACTTCCGCCTCCATCGCCTGGTTCCAGGCGTTCAATTTTTCCGGCCGGTTCAGCGTGATGGTGGCCACGCCATCCGCGATGTCGAACAGCGTCTCGCTCATCGCGCGGGTGTCGCCGCGCGCTGGCGTGCCCAAGCAGCGTCGTCCCAATCCAACATCTCGCGCACACCCGCACGCGGGCCATCAAGCAGGCGCTTTCCGCCATCGGCGACGATGCATTCGCCGGTGATATACGCCGCCATGTCCGACACCAGGAAAGCCGCCAGGTTCGCCAACTCCTCGCGCGCGCCATCGCGGCGCAGCGGAATGCCCTTCAGCGTATCCACGCCATCGGGGCGCAGGCGCGCCGTCGCGGCCTCGGTCGGGAAGGAACCGGGCGCGATGGCAACCAGCCGAATTCCATGCTGGCCCCATTCCACCGCGAGCGACTGCGTCATCGCCAACACCCCTGCCTTGGCCATGGCGGACGGCATCGTGAATGCGCCGCCCGACAGCGCCGACAGCGTCAGGATCGACAGCACCACACCCGGCCGCCCATCCGCGATCCAGCGCTTGCCAGCACCCAGCGTCGCATAGGCCGCGCCATGCAGCGTGGTGCCCAGCACCGCGTCCAGCGCACGGTGCGAGAGTGTCTCCGTGCGCGCCAAAAAATTCGCCGCCGCGTTGTTGACCAGCACATCGATGGGACCGGCGGCATCCAGCATCGCCTCGACAGCCAGGGGGTCGCGCAGGTCGCACACATGCGTGGTCGCGGGCAGCTCCGCGCCGGCGCGTTCCAGCACATCGGCGCGCCGCCCGCAGATGATCAGCGAGGCACCCAACGACGAAAAGCGCCGCGCCATCGCAAGCCCAAGGCCAGTGCCGCCACCCGTCACCAGGATGCGCCTGCCGGCCAGCAGATCGGGCGCGAAGTCAGCCACCCTTGAACACGCCCGCGCGCTTTTCGCGCATCGCGGAGAGCGCCTCCTTGTGGTCGTCGGTGGTGTGCGCCACGGCCTGCATGGCGGCCGACAATTCCAGGATGTGATCAAGCTTCGCGTTCCACGCCTCACGCAGCAAACGCCGCGCCATGCGCACCGCGACCGGTGGGTTGGCGGCGATACGCGAAGCCAGCGCGCGCGCCGATTCCAGCAGCGCCGCATCGGGCACCACGCGCGAAACCAGCCCCGCTTCCAACGCCGTGCGCGCATCCAGCATGTCGCCGGTCAGCGCCATTTCCGCCGCACGCGCAAAGCCCACGACGCGCGGCAACAACCACGCACCGCCATCGCCGGGGATGATGCCCAACTTCACAAAGCTCTCCGCAAACCGCGCAGATTCGCCGGCCACGCGCAGGTCGCACATGCAGGTCAGGTCGCAACCCGCGCCGATCGCGGGGCCATTCACCGCCGCGATCACCGGGATTTCCAGACGCTCGAACAATAGCGGCAAACGCTGGATGCCATGGCGGTAGTACCCGCGCGATTGCGCCGGCGTGCGTTCCACGCCGCTCGTCGCCATGCGCTTCACATTGCCGCCGGCGGAAAACGCGCTGCCCGCGCCGGTCAGGATCGCAACCCGCACCGCGCCATCGGCATCAAGTGCTGCAAAATGATGCAGCAGCGCGTCTTGCATCTCGGGGTCCAGGCTGTTGCGGTTGTCGGGGCGGTTCATCGTCACGGTGGCGATGCCATCCGCCACCTCCACCAACACGGCATCGCTCATGGCGCGCTCTCCTGCAGGATGCCCGCACTTTTCAGCGCGGCGATTTCATCGGGCGTGAAGCCGGCTTCCGCCAGCACCTCGGCATTGTGTTCGCCAAGTCTTGGCGCGTGCCTGCGCAGTGATGCGGGTGTGGCGCTGAACTTCGTCGGCGGACGCATCACGCGAATGGTCCCGGCATGCGGGTGTTCGACAATCTCGAACATCCCCACCTCCCGCAGATGCGGCTGGTCAGGCAGTTCCGCCACCGGGATCAGCCGCATCGCCGGGATGTCCAGACGGCGGCAGACCGCCAGCCATTCGGCCGTGGTCTTGGTGCAGGTGATCGTCTCCAGCACCGTGTAGATGCGCTGGATATTGGCGTTGCGCGCGGTGCGGTCCTCCACGCCCAGCGCTGCCGCTTCATCGCGGCGCCCCACTTCGCCGAACAGGTTCAACCAGTCCTCGCCAGAATATGGCAGCAGCGCGATATGCCCATCGGCCGTTGGCATCGGCCGTCGCCCACCCTTCGTCACGCGCCGATAGCCCGGCATGATGCCGCTGCCCGGATAGGTCAGCCCGCCCATATGCTCAGCCAGCAGGAAGCTCACCATCGTCTCCAGCATCGGCACTTCCACCGCCTGCCCCAGCCCAGTGCGTTCGCGCGCAAACAGCGCCGCCAGCACACCCTGCGCGAGCGCCATGCCGGTCGTCTTGTCGGCGATCAGGCTCGGCACATAGTCGGGCGTGGCCTGGCCCTCACTGACCATGTCGGCCATGCCGCAGGCAGCTTGGATGATGTCGTCAAACGCGGGCAGATCACGGTCGCATCCATCCTGCCCAAAGCCCGGTGCCGCCGCGTAGATCAACCGCGGATTGATCGCCAGACACGCCTCTGGCGAGAACCCCAGACGCGCCATCGCGGCGGGGCGCATATTGTGCACCAGCACATCCGCCTGGCCGATCAGACGCCGCAGCACCGCCTTGGCCTCCGGGCGTTTGAGGTCCATCGCCAGACTGCGCTTGTTGCGGTTAAGCGCGAGAAAAATCGAACCCAACCCCGGTGTGCGCGGCGTGCCATTGGTGCGCATCAGGTCGCCCGTTCCGGGCTCGATCTTGATCACATCCGCGCCGAAATCACCCAGCACCTGCGTGGCCAGCGGCCCCAGCACCACCGCCGTCAAATCCAGCACTTTCACGCCGGACAAAGCGCCATTCTGCGCCATGTGTTTTCTTCCCTAAACCAACGCGATCACGCAGCACTGCGATCCCACAAATTCGGCACCACCGCCGCCGTGTAGCCCGAGATGAATTCGCGCGCCGCGCCCGTTACGGGATCAAACACGGACCGCCGTATCGCGCCGATATTCGCGCCATAGGCGTGGATCGAAATACTGGTGCGATCGGCAAACGCGTTCTCCACCACATGGATGTCATCGGCACCCGGCTCCACGCAGATCACTTCGCCCGCGCGCAGATGATCCACCTGGCCGCTCAGCATCGGCGCGCCCGGCTTCATATCAGTGGAAATTTCTTCGCCGCGCAGCATCCCCACCAACCCCCAGGTCATGTGGTTGTGCACCGGCGTGCGCTGCCCCGGCCCCCAAACGAAGGACACCACCGAAAACCGTTCCAGCGGGTCGCAATGCAGCAGGTATTGCCGGTATGTCGGACCCGGTTCGGCAAAGGCCGCAGGCAGCCAATCATCGTTGCGGACTAGGCCCGCCAACAGGTCGCGCCCTTCGCTGAACCAACGATCCAGGCCCGCTTGCGCATCCGCCAATCGCGTCATGCCCTGGATGAAATCACGCAGCCTGCCGATGCCCGCCATGGATCACTGCCCCAGGTTGAAGAAGGTGGAAACGCGCGCCATCGCATCCGCGCGCGCCGTCAGGTTGGTGCCGTAATGCGCGACACCATCGCCGCGCGCGGTGAAGGCCAGGCCGCGCCGCACCCCCATCGGTGTGCTCGGCGCATCGAAGCCGTGATAGGCATCCGGATAGGCGTGGTAGGCGATGCGCCCCGCATGCCGCCCGGCCAACTGCGCGCAGGGTGCGGACGGCGTCCAGTCATCCGCCTCACCGATCAGGATCAGCACGGGGCGCGCAGGCGACCACATGCCCACGCGGTTCACTGCATTGCAGCCCGGGTAGAAAGCGATGAAGCGCGCGATCGGCGCATCCGCCGCCGCAGCCGCTGACCACAGCACGGTGGACCCGCCATGCGACCAGCCGATCACATCGACTTGTTGCCCTTGGCCGAAGGGCTGCGCCGACAACCACCGCGCCGCGGCCAGCGTATCGGCCACGCGCTCGCGCCCCGGCAGGATGCCGCGGCCGCGCTGCGTGCATTGCTCGCCCTCGCCGCGACTAGCGAAACTGTCGGGCAGCAGAAAGGCGCGCCCGGCCGCAGTGAAATGCCGCGCCCAGGCTGTATAGAGCGCGGTCGGCGCGCCATCGGCGCGGCGGAAACCCGAGCAACCATGCAGGCCAAGAACCGGCGGCCCGCGCACCGGGCCTTCGGGCAGGAACAGCTCGGCCGTCAGCGTCACGCCATCCGGCCCGGGCAGCGAAATCGTGCGCTGCTGCATCGCGCAGGCGGGCGCGGCGATCAGCAGCATCAGGCAGAGCAACAGGCGCATCGCCAAAGGCTGCGCCCGCCGCGCGCGGCATGCAAGACGGGCTTCCACCACGCCGCGCGCAATGGCAGCATCCGCGCGTTGAGGAACCCGCACATGACAAGCAAGCACCCCGAGACCATCGCGCTCCATGGCGGTTCGCACCGCGCCGACCCGAACACGGGCAGCGTAGCCGTGCCGATCCACATGACGACGGCCTATCAGTTCCAGGACACCGGCCACGCCGCGCGGCTGTTTTCGCTGAGCGAAATGGGCAACATCTACACCCGCATCATGAACCCGACCTGCGACGCGCTGGAAACGCGCATCGCGGCCCTGGAAGGCGGCGTGGCGGCGCTGGCGGTGGGTTCGGGCCAGGCGGCCAGCACCTTCTGCGTGCTGAACCTGTGCCAGGCGGGCGACAATTTCGTGTGCTCGACCGACATCTATGGCGGCACCTGGAACCTGTTCGCGAACACCTTCAAGCAGATGGGAATCGAGTGCCGTTTCGTGGACCCCGCGGACCCGCAAAACTTCCGCCGCGCCTCGGATGAACGCACGCGCTGCTGGTATGGCGAGACGCTGCCGAACCCGAAATTGCAGGTGTTTCCGGTGGCGGAAGTCGCCGCGATCGGGCGCGAAATCGGCATCCCGTTGATCATGGACAACACCGCCGCACCCATCATCGCCAAGCCCCTGGCAGCGGGTGCGGCCGTCGTGATGCACAGCACGACCAAATGGATCGGCGGGCATGGCACCAGCATCGGCGGCATAGTGGTCGATGGCGGGAATTTCGATTGGGAAAAATGGGGCGACCGCTTCCCCACGCTGAACACGCCCGATGCGTCATACCACGGCGCTGTCTGGACGCAGGCGGTGAAGCCGCTGGGCCCGGTCGCCTACATCATCCGCATGCGCACCTGCCTGCTGCGCGACGTGGGTGCGGCGATGTCGCCCTTCAACGCGTTCATGTTCGTGCAGGGCTTGGAAACGCTGCCTTTGCGCATGGAGCGGCATTGCGAGAATGCGACCAAGGTTGCCGCTTGGCTGGCGAAGCACCCGAAGGTGGCGAGCGTCACCCACCCCTCGCTGTTCACCGGCGAAGCGGGCCGGCGCGCGGCCACTTTGAAGGGCGGTTTCGGCTCGCTGATGGGCTTCGAATTGAAGGCGGGCGCGGATGCCGGAAAGCGCTTCATCGAGGCGCTGACCATGTTCTACCACGTCGCCAATATCGGCGATGCGCGCAGCCTCGCGATCCATCCCGCCACCACCACGCACAGCCAGCTGGACGCGCAGGAACAGGCGATGAGCGGCGTGACACCTGGCTATGTGCGACTGTCGATCGGCATCGAGCATATCGACGACATCATCGCCGATCTGTCGCAGGCTTTGGAGAAGGCATGAACTTCGCCGGCTCCTTCCCCACCACACGCATGCGCCGCAACCGGCGCGATGCGTGGAACCGCGCACTGGTCGCGGAAAACACGCTCTCCGCCGCCGACCTGATCTGGCCGATCTTCCTGACGGAAGGCGAAGGCCAGCGCGTGGAAGTGCCATCGATGCCCGGCGTGTTCCGCGTCAGCCCGGATATAGCGGCGGAACACGTCGCGGAAGCGGTCGCACTCGGCATCCCCGCCGTAGCACTCTTCCCCTACACGCCGATGGAACATCGCGACGAGGATGGCACCGGCGCGCTGCACCCGGACAACCTCACCTGCCGCGCCGCGCGCGCCATGAAGGCCGCGCATCCGGGCCTTGGCCTGATCAGCGATGTCGCGCTCGACACCTACACCACGCATGGCCATGACGGCGTGCTGCGGGACGGCCAGGTGCACAACGAAGAAACGGTCGAAATCCTCTGCCGCATGGCGCTGCTGCAGGCCGAAGCCGGCGTGGATGTGGTGGCACCATCAGACATGATGGATGGCCGCATCGGCACAATCCGCGCGGCCCTCGACGCGCGCGGCCTGATCCACACGCGCATCATGAGCTACGCTGCGAAATACGCATCCGGCTTCTACGCGCCATTCCGCGATGCGGTCGGCTCCGAGATCGGCTCCGGCAAGCCCGTGCTGTCCGACAAGAAGACCTACCAGATGGACCCCGCCAATTCCGACGAAGCTTTGCGCGAAGTCGCACTCGACATCGCCGAGGGCGCGGACATGGTCATGGTCAAACCAGGCCTGCCTTACCTGGACATCGTGCACCGCGTGCGCAGCACCTTCGGCGTGCCCACCTTCGCGTATCACGTCAGTGGCGAGTACTCGATGCTGATGGCCGCCGTGCAGCGCGGCTGGCTGAACTACGATCGCGCGATGATGGAAGCGCTGATGTGCTTCAAGCGCGCCGGTTGCAACGGCGTGCTGACCTACCTGGCGGTGGACGCCGCGCGGCGCCTGAAGGCGGGTTGAAGCCGCCTATTTGCCGCTGGACGTCCCGCTGCGCAGGTTGCGCATGATGGCGCTGACCGTGCCCGAAACCGACTCCGCGGTCGGCCCCGCGCCAGCGATCACCATGGTGCCGGTCTCCATCACGCAATAGATGGTGTAGAGCTGGTCGGATGTGGTGTTCTCCGCCCAGGTGGCGGCGGCGGTGTCGTTCAACCGGCGCAGCCCAACCTGCTGCATCGCCGCACCACCGCGCTGCAGGCAGCTTTGCAGATTGCTGCCGCTGGGCAACGGCAGATGATTGATCGAAAGCCCCGCGGCGCCAACGCCACCTGCGGCCATGCATAGTGCTGCGATCACAATGCGCTTCATCTTGCCCTCCGGATGCACGAAAACGTTAGCGCATGGCGCGCCGCTGCCTCAAGGGCGTTGCATCGGGTCCAACCGCGCGCGCAACGCGGCAAGCGGGCGCGCCAATCTGGGTACTGCGTCGAAGGCGGCTGCATGCGCCAATAGCTCCGCGCGCGCCTGGTCCAGATTGCCCAGCGCCACCAATGCATCAATCCGCACCAGGCGCGCATCGGGCATGTCGGGCGCTTCCATGATGGCGCGGTCCAGCGGCGGCAGCGCATCCTGTGCGCGGCCCAGGCGCAGCAGCAGCAGGCCCAGCGCGGTGTTGGCGGCCGCCCCTTTCGGGTCTTCGGAAACAGCGCGGCGCGCAATCGGCAATGCTTCGCCGAGGCGCCCCAACTGGATCATGATCATCACCGCCTCGGACGCGGCGAAACCATCGGCCGCACCCCGCGTCAGCACCGGCATGATCTCGGCCATCGCCGCTTCGTATTGGCCGCGGTCGCGCATCACCATCGCCATGCCCACACGCGGAAACAGCGCCTGCGGCATCAGGCGCTGAGCGTCGCGCATCGCCGCCTCCGCCTCGTCCAACCGGCCGAGATCACGCAGCCGCAGCCCGCGCCCATAGACCGCCGGGCCATAGCGCGGCGCGTCGCGCAACAGCGCCTCATTCACGGCCAGCGATTCCTGCACGCGCCCGGTGCGCCCCAATGACCGCGCCAGCAGCAGACGCAATGTGCGCGCGACCTCTGGCTCGTGCTCGCCCTCTTCCAGCATGGTGGTCAGGGTGGCCTGCACCTCCGCCTCGCTCGCCGCGTTCTCGGTCAGCCACCAGGCGTAGAGCATGGGCGAAACGCTGCGCCACACCAGCGGCGCGGCGCGGCGCAGCAGACCATCCGCGCTCTCGCCCGCATCATCGAAGATCACGCCAAAGCCCGAGACACGCAGCCTGAGGCGCAGCGCTTCGCCCTCCGCGGTGATCTCCCCGCTCACGCGGGTTTCCGGCATGCCCATCATGTCGCGCAAAACTGACGCCACAGCACTCAGCGACAGCCCGGTGAAGGGCACCGAGAAATCCGGCTGGCTGCCCGACAACTCCGCACCCGCACGGCGCATAGGCTCGCCACGCACACGCGCCTGCACGGCGATCACGTCATCCATCAGCCGGCGCGCGACAACCTCGGGCGTCATGCCCGCTTCGGTCAGGCGATTGGGCACGGAGATCGGCGCCAACTGGATCTGGTCGCGCCGCAATTCCCACCCAAGCATGCCCAGCATGCCCAGCATGCCGAGTGCGGGCAGGCCGCGCGGCAGCCATTCCCACAGCCGGGCCAGCGCGCGCCTCATGCGGCCTTCGCCGGGCGTGCGGCCAGCGATGCGAGCTTGGTCAAAATCTCCCGCGCGGCCTTCACGCGCGCAGGCACATCCATCTCCCGCAGCAGGGCCAGCTTGTGGTCAGGGCGCAGCTTCACAACACCCTTCTGCGCGGCCACCCATTCGACCAGCCGCACCGGCTCGGCGAAGTGGTTGCGATGGAAGCCCAGCACAACGCCCTTCGGCCCGGCATCCAGCCGGTCCACGCCGGCCAGCTTGCACAGCCGCTTGATCTGCATGGTGGCGAGCAGATTTTCCACCTCCGCCGGCAGCGCGCCGAAGCGGTCGGCCAGTTCGGCGGCCATCGCCTCGCTCTCGGCATCATCGTTCAGCGCGCCAATGCGCCGACACAGGCCAAGCCACACCGGCAGTTCCTGCACGTAGTTTT
>JAAFHD010000509.1 GCA_013298245.1 Alphaproteobacteria bacterium | reverse complement strand
ACCAGGATAATGTCGGCCGCCATGCGCTCATGGTACAGCGGCCACAGCGCCGGGTTGCCCAGATAGCCGCCATCCCAATAGGCCTCGCCATCGATCTCCACCGCCCGGAAAATATTGGGCAGGCAGGCCGAGGCCAGCAGCGCATCCACCGTGATTTCCTGGCGCGTAAACACCTTCGGCTTGCCACTGCGAACATTGGTGGCAGAAATGAACAGCCGAATGGCATTCGGATCTGCCCGCAACCGCGCCAAATCCAAACTGGTTTCCAGCGCCCGACGCAGCGGGTTGAACTCGATCGGGAAGGGGTTGAACTGGTACGGGCTCGCCACCCGCGTCAGCGTATCAAAGGCATTCCAAGCCATGCTGTAGGTCATGTCCCAGCCCCACAGCGCCTTCTCCATCGGGTTGGTCCGCATGGGTGAGGCCGCGAATTTCGACCCCAAATCCCGCCAGAAGCGCTCAAGCCCGTCGCGCGCACCGGCCCGCCCGCCTTCGCTCAACCCCAGCGCAAACACCGCCGCGTTGATCGCCCCGGCCGAAGTCCCGGACATGCCGTCAAACTCAAGCCAATCCTCATCCAGCAGGCGCTCCAGCACCCCCCAGGTGAAGGCGCCATGCGTGCCGCCGCCTTGCAGCGCCAGGTTGATCCGGCGCGTGGTGCGCACCTGCACAGCAGGCGTGGACTGCGGAAGAGCGTCCATCAGGCGGCCACCCAGCCGCCATCAATGGACAGCGCCGCGCCATTCACGCCCGCCGCCGCCGGTGATGCCAGATACACCGCCATCGCCGCCACTTCCTCAGGCTCGATCCAGCGCTTGCTGGGTTGTTTTTCCAGCAGCTTGTCGCGCAACGCCGCCTCTTCAGAAATGCCGAATTTCTCGGCCAACGGCTTTACCTGTGCCTCCGCCAGCGGCGTGCGCACAAACCCCGGACAAATCGCGTTGCAGGTCACCGGCGCCTGCGCCACTTCCAGCGCCACCGACTTGGTCAGCCCCACCACCCCATGCTTGGCCGCCACATAGGCAGTCTTATAGGGGCTGGCCACCAACCCATGCGCGCTGGCCACATTGATGATCCGGCCAAAACCCTGCGCCAGCATCCCCGGCAGCGCCGCCTTGATGGCGTGGAAATTGGACGACATGTTGATCGCGATGATCGCGTCCCACTTCTCATCCGGAAAATCCTGCACCGGGGAGACGAACTGAATACCGGCATTGTTCACCAGGATATCCAGCTTGCCAAAGGCCGCCTGCGCCGCGCCCACCATCGCGCGGATTTCCGCGGGCTTCGACATATCCGCCGGGTGATACGGCGCCCCGCCGCACGCAGCCTGCGCGGCCGCGATATCCTCAGCCTTGCCGAAGCCATTCAGCATGACCTTCGCCCCGGCCGCCACAAAGGCCTGCGCGATGGCCAAGCCAATGCCCGATGTTGAACCCGTGATCAGCGCGGCTTTGCCGCCAAGAATTTGTTCCATGTGCGGTATGATACCTTCCTCACCCACCAGGGATAGAGGGCTTGCTGCACCGCATCAAGTTTCAGTGGTATTGGTCCCTGATCGTCCGCCACGCCAACCCCAGAATCGCCCAGACCGCCAGGCTGATCATCAGCACCTGCGTCATCACCCACCACCGCCGCGGATAGGTGCTGCGCTCCGCATCCGCCGGCCGGATGAAGGTGTTCAGATACACGCCCTGCGCCATCGCCTCGATCCGCGCGCGAGACTGCGCGGCCAGCGACCGTTCATAATTGGCCAGCGCCACGCGTTCATTGCCCTCAAGCTCGGCATAGGCCGCCAGCACGCTGGCCAGCGTGGAGCGCGACCCCGATTCCCCGCCAATAGCCCCCACCTGGGCGCGTTCGGCTTCCAACTCACGCTCGATCGCCGTGACGCGGTTTCGCAGCAGCCGTGCCTGCGGCGCGTTGGGCAACAGCCCGCCATCCAACTGCGCCGCCAGCGTGGCGCGCGCCTCGGCCAGCACTTCCCGCAAGCGCGCCTGCACACCGGACTGGATTTGCGCCTGCATCTGCGGCGTCAGAATCTCGTTCCTGTTGCGGAAATCCGAAAGCCGCGCGCGCGCAGCTTCAAGCGACGTCAAGGCCTGAGTCACTTCGCGGTTCGCCAGCGCCAGGCTGTCTTCCTGCGCGCGGCGCGACACGTCATTCACCAGCCGCTCGGACGCCGCCAGCAGCGCATCCGCCACAGCGCGCGATTCCGTCGGGCTGAAGGCGCGCACATTCACCGTGACCACCGATGAATTCAAATCCAGCGACGCCGAGACAAACCGCCGCCAATGCCGCGCCCGGTCTTCCACCGGCAGGCCGGTCGACATGCGATGCCACCAATCGGCGATACGGCTGGTATAAACCTGTTCCAGATCAACCTGCTGCGTCACATCCATCACGGCGGAACGGCTGCGCGTGTACTGCACCAGCATCTCGCTATCCGCCAGGATCGCCACCTGCGGCGTGGCACCCGTGGCCATGCTGGCCACGCCCGGCATCGCGCCAATCGGCGGTGCCGCGCGGCGCACCATATATCGGAACTCGCTCTCGTACTGATCCGCCATCAGGAAGAAGACAAAGAAGCCGGCCAGCGCGACAGGCAGTGCGACAACGGCCAGAAAGAATGCGCGCGCCCCCGTGATGCGCGGCCGCCGGCGCGCGGCCACGCCCGCAATC
>JAAFHD010000508.1 GCA_013298245.1 Alphaproteobacteria bacterium | reverse complement strand
CGTTGAGACGGTGTCGCCGCCCAGCACCGCCAACCCATATTCCACCTGGTCCAGCGCCATGCCGGCCGCGAAGGCGGCGACCCATTCATCGGGCGTGCCATGCGGCAATGCGACGGTCATCAGATAGGCCAGCGGGTCCGCCCCCATCGCCGCCAAATCCGACAGGTTCACGCGCAACAGCTTGCGCCCGATGGTCTCGGGCGGGTCGTCGGGCAGGAAGTGGACGCCGGCCACCATGGCATCGGCCGCCAGCACCAGTTCGCGGCCGGGCGGGGGTGTCAGCAGTGCCGCGTCATCGGACAATGCCAGCGCGCCCGGCCCGGCCAGCGGCCGAAAATGCCGCGCGATCAACGAGAATTCGGGCGGCAGCGTCACCTGAATTCGTCGGGCCGCAGCGTGCGCGCCAGCGCGTCCATCACGCCGGCAGCGAAGCGCGGTTCCTCGCCAGACAAAAAGCCATGCGCGATGTCCAGATATTCGCGGATGATGACCTTGGCCGGCGGGTCCGGCAGGTCCCGCAATTCTGCGGCCGCGGCGCGCAGCAGGGCGCGCAGCACCGGGTCCAGCCGCGCGAAGGGCCAGTTCGCCGCCAGGTGTGCGGTGATGATGCCATCCAGCCCCGGCGCATCCGTGCCGGCCTTGCGCATGATCGCGACAAACAGCGCCACATCGGCGTCGGTGACGCGCCCTTCCTCAAAACCCTCGCCCGGCGCCGGGCCCAGCCGGTGGCGGACGAATTGCGCGATGACCGGTTCCATCCCATCGCCATTCGCATCGGCCTGGAACAAGGCCTGGACGGCCGCGACCCGCGCGCCGGTGCGTGGGCGGCCCGGTTGCGGCTTCATGCCAATCCCCAGGCGCGGCGCAATGCCACCTGGGACAGCAGGGCGAACATCGCCTCGCGCCCCTTGTTGTGGCGGCCGGGGACGGCGCGTTCTTCCGCCTGGGCCAGGGAATGCACGGTCAGCAGCCCGAAGCCGATCGGCACGCCGGTTTCGGTGGCGATGGCGTTCACGCCGGCAAAGGCCTCGCGGCAGATATAGTCGTAGTGGTCGGTGGCACCCTTCACGACGCAGCCCAGGATCAGAAAGCCGTCCCAGCCGCGCTTGGCTTGCACGGCCATGCGCAGGGCGGCGGGCAGTTCGAAGGCGCCGGCGACATCGATGGTTTCCAGCGTCGCACCGGCGGCGGCGGCCATCTCGGCGGCCGCAACCCGCATGCCGTCGCAGACCGCCTGGTAATAGGGTGCCTGGATGCACAGCAGGCGTGGTGCCGCGCCGGAAATCGGCGGGGTGGGGCGTTCGGGCGCGTCGGCGGTGCTCATGCGCGGGGTGTGGCACAGCGGAGCGGGATTGCGAAGCAGAGCGGCGCGGAATTGGGAACCCGGTCAGGTAAGCCCCAACCTTTGCGCCAGCGCGCGATACCATTGCACCTGCACGCCCACATATTCCCGCGTTTGCGCAGGCGACAGCACGCGCGGCACGCTGCCAGCACGCCGCGTGGCGTTGAGCCAGGCTTCGTCGCGCGCCAGGCGTTGCAGCAGTGCTGCCCAGAATTCGGTGACCTCGGCCGGCAGGCCGGGGGGGCCTGCCAGGGCGTTCCAGCCGGCCAGGGCTTCGAGCACCGGCATGCCGGCCTCGCGCACGGTCGGCACATCGGGCAGCGCGGGGAAGCGTTCGCGGGCGGACAGCGCGAGGGCACGCACGGCACCTTGCTGCACCTGGCCCAAAAGCTCCGAGAGGTTGTTGCCGATGAACTGTGCCTGGCCGGCGACCAGGGCGGCCACAGCCTCGCCACCGCCGCGGAAGGGCAGGGCGGTCGCGGCATCCAGCGGCAGCCCGGCGGCCACGAACATCTGGCGGATGCCCAGGTCCAGCACGGTGGCGGGGCCGGATGTCGCGAAATTGAAGCGGCCAGGGGCGGCGCCGATGGCTTCGATGAGTTCCGGCAGGGTGCGCCAGGGCGCGTCGGCGCGCACGCCGATGACGAAGGGGTTTTCGTCCAGCAAGCCCAGGAAGGAGAACTCATCCCAGGCGAAGGGCGTGCGCGGGTCGATCGCCGGCAGGATGGCCGATGACCCCACGCGGGCCAACAACAAGGTTTGCCCATCGGGCCGCGCGCGGGCCACGTATTGCGTGCCGATCGCGCCCGAGGCGCCGGCGCGGTTGTCGACCACCATGGTCAGCGGCCGGCCAGCCAGGCGGGGGGCATGGGCCGCCAGCAGCCGGGCGCCGATATCGGCCGCCCCGCCGGGGGAGAAGGGCACGACCAGCGTGACCGCGCGTTCGCCCTGCGCCAAAGCGGGCAGCGCGAGGGCTGAAAAAACCACGGAACGGCGCGGAAAAGCCATGGGCGAATCCTCCTGGATGGATGCAGCATGAACCATCCCCGGGGTGCCAGGGGAGGGGGTGGGTGGACGTATGTCTTCACGCCATGCTACGGCGCGTTTCATGATGACCGAGCCTTGCCGGCAGCCCCCCTGCCGCCTGACCCCCTCGGCCCTTCGGGCTTCACGTGAATTGGCACCGGCCAAAGGCAGGCTGAAAGCCCTGCTGCTGGCCATGGTGCTGACCGCGGCGCCGATGCTGGCCGTCCCCCAGGCGGCGGCTGCACAGCGCGGGCCAGACGTGCAACGCGCACAGGCCCAGCGGGCCGTGGCGGCCCGGCCGGCCGTTCGCCCGGCCGGGCGGGTGA
>JAAFHD010000507.1 GCA_013298245.1 Alphaproteobacteria bacterium | reverse complement strand
CGGCATCACGCGCCCTGCCACGGAAGGCGGGCTCGGCTTCCACCTCAAGTGGAACATGGGCTGGATGAACGACACCTTGCGCTATGTCGCGAAGGACCCGCTGCACCGCTCGCACCACCACGGCCTGATGAATTTCGGCCTGATGTATGCGTGGAATGAGCGCTACATCCTGCCGCTGTCGCATGACGAAGTGGTGCACGGCAAAGCGACGCTTTTGGGCCGCATGCCCGATGCCGGCACGGATGACTGGCAGCGTTTTGCCGGGTTGCGCGCGTACTATGGTTTCATGTGGGGCCACCCCGGCCGAAAGCTGCTGTTCATGGGCCAGGAATTCGCCCCCTGGCGCGAATGGTCCGAAACCCGCGAGCTGGATTGGTGGCTGCTGCAGTACCCACGCCACGCCGGTGTCGCCGCCTGGGTCGCGGCATTGAACGCGCAGTATCGCGCCGAACCCGCGCTGCAATCGGATGACGCGCCCGATGGCTTCCAATGGATCGACGCCAATGACGCCGCCGAATCCACCTTCACTTGGCTGCGCCACGCGCCCGCCGCGCGCCCCATCGCCGTGCTGTGCAACTTCACCCCCGTCCCGCGCCACCGCAGCATCCCGCTGCCCGCGGACGGCACCTGGCATGTGCTGCTGAACGGCGATGATGCGCGCTTCGGCGGCAGCGGCATGGCGCAGCCGGCCATCACCGTGTGCGATGGCGTCGCGCAGGTGCTACTGCCGCCGCTCGCAACCGTGTATCTCGCCCCCGCCAGCCCGGGAGACACCAGCAATGCGCGATGAAGAACAGACAATCGCACCCCTCGCCCGCCAGGCCATGGCCTTCGTGCTGGCCGGTGGCCGCGGCTCGCGTCTGATGGAATTGACTGACCGCCGTGCCAAGCCCGCAGTGCCCTTCGCCGGCAAGTCACGCATCATCGATTTCGCGCTGTCGAATGCGCTGAATTCCGGCATCCGGCGCGTCGCTGTCGCCACGCAATATAAGGCGCACAGCCTGATCCGCCACATGCAGCGCGGCTGGAATTTCCTGCGCCCCGAACGCAATGAAAGCTTCGATATCCTGCCCGCGTCGCAGCGCACCTCGGAAGCGAATTGGTACCAGGGCACGGCGGACGCCATCTTCCAGAACATCGACATCATCGCCGACATGGCGCCGCGCTTCATCGTGGTTTTGGCCGGCGATCACATCTACAAAATGGATTACGAGCGCATGCTGCGCCAACACGTCGCCGACGGCGCCGACGTGACCGTCTGCTGCATCGCCGTCCCCCGCATGGAGGCCACAGGCTTCGGCGTTATGGCCGTGGACGCCTCCGCGCGCATCATCGATTTCGTCGAAAAACCCGCCGACCCGCCGCCCATCCCCGACCGCCCGCATCTCGCGCTGGCATCCATGGGCATCTACGTCTTCACCACGCAATACCTCTTCGAACAGCTGAAGCGCGACGCCGAAGACCCGCACAGCAGCCATGATTTCGGCAAGGACATCATCCCGCATATCGTCCGCGAAGGCCGCGCCGTGGCGCATCGTTTCGAACGCTCCTGCGTGCGTTCAACGGCAGAAAACGAACCCTATTGGCGCGATGTCGGGACCGTCGATGCCTATTGGGAAGCGAACATGGATCTGACGGAGGTGATCCCCGCGCTCGACCTCTACGACCAGGCCTGGCCCATCTGGTCCCACGCCGAAATCGTCCCACCCGCGAAGTTCGTGCACGACGTGGATGACCGCCGCGGCAGCGCCATCGCATCACTCGTCTCCGGCGGCTGCATCGTCTCCGGCGCCGCCGTGCGCCGCTCGCTTCTCTTCACCGGCGTGCACGTCCATTCGCACGCAGCACTGCAAGGTGCCGTCATCCTGCCGCGCGTCGATATCGGCCGCGGCGCGCGACTCACCAACGTCGTCGTCGACAGTTCCGTCCGCATCCCTGACGGCCTGGTGGTCGGCGAGGACCCGATCGCCGACGCCGCGCGTTTCCGCCGCACCGACAAGGGCATCGTCCTCATCACGCAAAGCATGATCAACGCGCTGTGAATATCCTGGCGGTCACGTCGGAAGCGTTTCCGCTCATCAAGACCGGCGGCCTCGCTGATGTCGCGGGCGCGCTGCCGGCGGCGCTGGCGGGGCAGGGCCTGCGCGTCACCACCATGCTGCCTGGCTACCCGGCGGTGCTGGCGGCACTCGCCACCACGCGCAGCGCGCGCAACATCCCCGACCTGTTCGGCGGCCCCGCGCGGCTGCTGCGCGGCGAAGCAGGCGGCCTCGACATCATCGCGGTCGACGCGCCGCATCTCTTCGGCCGCGCCGGTTCGCCCTACCTGATGCCCGATGGCCGCGAATGGCCCGACAACGCGCTGCGCTTCGCCGGCCTTGGCGCTGCGGCCGCACTGGTCGCGCGCGAAGGCCTGCGCGGCCAACGCTTCTCAGTGGTCCACGCGCATGACTGGCAGGCCGGCATGGCCGCCGCCTATCTCGCACTCGGCGGCCCCCGCGTGCCCTGCCTTTTCACCATCCACAACCTGGCCTTCCAGGGCAAATTCGAGGCCGGAATCTTCCCCCGCCTCGGCCTGCCCTGGCAGGCCTTCGCAGCCCAAGGCCTGGAATACTACGGCGGCGTCGGCTTCCTGAAAGCGGGCCTGTGGTACGCGGATGCCATCAGCACTGTCTCACCCACCTACGCCGCCGAAAT
>JAAFHD010000506.1 GCA_013298245.1 Alphaproteobacteria bacterium | reverse complement strand
TGCATCAGGCGCCCTCGAAGCGGCCCGACTTGCCGCCATCCTTCAGCACCAGGCGCACATCCTCGATGCGCATGCCGCGGTCGATCGCCTTGCACATGTCATAGACCGTCAGCGCCGCGACCGAGACCGCCGTCAGCGCCTCCATCTCCACGCCCGTCTGCCCGGTGACTTTCACCGTGGCTTCGATCTCCACCGCATCCGGTGCAGCGGCGACCAGGTCCAGCGTAACCTTGGTCAACAACAGCGGATGGCACAGCGGGATCAGCTCATGCGCGCGCTTGGCGGCCATGATGCCGGCGATGCGCGCGATGCCCAGCACATCGCCCTTGCCCATGCCGCCATCCTGGATGCGCGAGAGTGTCGCGGGCGCCATCACCACCCGGCCCCGCGCCACCGCCACGCGCGCGGTGACGGCCTTGTCCGACACATCCACCATCACCGCGCGGCCGGCGGCGTCGAAATGCGTCAGGTCCGTCATGTGCCCAGGAAGGCGCGCGTCGCGGCTTCGATGTCGGGCTCGCGCAGCAGGTGTTCGCCCACCAGCAGGCACCGCGCGCCGGCGGCCGCCATGCGCTTCACGTCATCGCTGGTGCGCAGGCCGGATTCGGCGACGGGCAGCTTGTCCGCCGGCACCAGTGGTGCGAGGCGTTCGCTCGTCGCGATATCGGTCTTCAGCGTGCGCAGGTCGCGGTTGTTGATGCCGACCAGGCGCGATTCCAGGCCGAGTGCGCGTTCCAATTCGCGCTCGTCATGGGCTTCCAGCAGCACGGCCATGTCGAGGCTGCGCGCCACTTCCTCCAGTTCATGCGCCTGTGCGTCCGACAGGCAGGCCATGATCAGCAGGATGCAATCGGCACCCATCGCGCGCGATTCAAACACCTGCCAGGGGTCGATCATGAAGTCCTTGCGCAGCACTGGCAGGTGGCAGGCGGCGCGCGCGGCCAGCAGGTCGGCGGGCGTGGTGCCGAACCAGGGTTCGTCCGTCAGCACGGAAAGGCATATCGCGCCGCCCGCTTCATAGGCCTGCGCCAGCGCGGCCGGGTCGAAGGGGTTGCGGATATCACCACCGGATGGCGATTTGCGCTTGATCTCGGCGATCAGCCCGGTGCGGCCCTCGGCCACGGCATCGCACAGCCGGCCCACGAAGGGGCGCGGCGGTGGCGCGTTGCGCGCGGCGCGCTCCACCTCCGCCAGGCTGCGCTGCGCGCTGCGGTCATGCACTTCCGCGCGCTTGGTGACGAGGATGCGCGCGAGCACATCAGGAATATGCGGTGCGTTCATTGTGCCTGCGTGGCTACCCGGAGGCGCTGCAATACCCTGTGCGCGGCACCATCATCAATGGCCTTGGCGGCGATGGCGGCACCGGTGCGCAAATCCGCCGCGCGCCCGGCGACAATCAGCGATGCGGCCGCGTTCAGCAGCACGATGTCCCGATACGCGCCTGGCGCGCCGGCCAGCATGGCTTCCAGTGCCACGGCGTTCTCGGCCGGCTCACCACCGCGCACAGCTTCCTGCGGTTGGCGCGACAGGCCGGCATCTTCCGGCGTGATCTCGAATTCGCGCAACGCGCCATCGTGCAGTTGGACCACATGCGTGGGGCCGGACAGCGCGATTTCGTCCATGCCCTGCCCATGCACCACCCAGGCGCGCTGCGTGCCGAGCCGGCCCAGCGCCTCGGCCATCGGGCGCAGCCATTCGCGCGCGAAGGCGCCGGTCATTTGCCGCGTGACGCGCGCGGGGTTCGCGAGCGGGCCCAGCAGGTTGAAGATGGTTCGCGTGCCCAATTCCACCCGCGCGCCGCCGGCGTGGCGCAGGGCCGCGTGGTGGCGCGGGGCCATCAGGAAGACCATGCCGGCGTCCTCCAGGATGGCGGGCAGGCGGTCCAGTGGCGCGTCGATGTTGATGCCGAGTGCGGTCAGCGCATCCGCCGCACCCGATTTGGAGGACAGCGCGCGGTTGCCGTGCTTCGCCACCTTCACGCCGCAGCCCGCGACCACCATGGCTGTCGCGGTGGAGATATTCAGCGTGCCGGTCGCGTCGCCGCCGGTCCCGACGATGTCCATGGCGTCCGCGGGGGCTTCCACGCCGGTCATGCGCGCGCGCATGGCGCGCACGGCGCCGGTCATTTCCGCGACCGTTTCGCCGCGCACGCGCATGGCCATCAGCAGGCCCGCGATCTGCGCGGGTGTGGCTTCGCCGGCCATGATGATGCCGAAGGCGGCCTCGGCCTCGGATTCGGCGAGGGTTTCGCCGGCGGCCAGGCGTGCCAGGACGGGCTTCAGGCCGTTCATGCGGGGACGTCGGCGCGCGCCAGGCGGCAGAAATTGGACAGGATGGCGTGGCCGTGTTCGGAGGCGATGGATTCCGGGTGAAACTGCACGCCCCAGATGGGCAATTCGCGGTGTTCCAGGCCCATCACCAGGCCATCCGCGGTGTGCGCGGTGGGGCGGAGGCTGGCCGGGAAGGTTGCGGCATCGACCACCAGGGAATGGTAGCGCGTGGCGCGGAAGGGTGTGGCGACGCCGGCGAAAATGCCGCTGCCGTCATGCGTGACCTCCCACACCTTGCCGTGCACCGGGGCGGGGGCGCGGATCACGTCGCCGCCGAAGGCTTGCCCGATCGCCTGGTGGCCCAGGCACACGCCCATCAGCGGTAGGCGCGCTTCGGCCGCGGCGGCGATGAGGGGGAGGCAGATGCC
>JAAFHD010000504.1 GCA_013298245.1 Alphaproteobacteria bacterium | reverse complement strand
AGCATCCTGGCAAGGCGGGCGAAGACTCCGGTTTCGCTCAAGTCACGCCCTGGCCGAATTGCGCGATCAACGCGCGCGCCTCTTCCAGCAATTCGCCGCCATTGATGTTGCGCTCACGCATGGCCGCGATCCAGGCATCGATCACCGGCTGCGTCTGGCGCTGCCAGCGCTGGCGCTCCTCCTCGGACAATTCGATGATGGCGTTGCCGCGGCGGCGGACCATTTCCTCCACGCGCGGGCCTTCGTCATCCCAGGGTGCGGCGGCCATGCGGGCGGCCGTCATGCCGGAATTCGCGTCCAGCACGGCGCGCAGATCGGCGGGCATGCCGTCGTAGCGCGCGCGGTTCATCGCGAGCACGAAGGTTGCGATGTAGAAGGTCGGCGAGCCTGCGATTTCGGTGTGATTGCGCAGCGTCTCGTGCAGGCGGATGGCCGGCACGACTTCCCACGGAACGACGGCGCCATCGATCGTGCCTTGCGCCAGCGCTTCGGGGATTTGCGGCACGGGCATGCCGATGGGTGCCGCACCCAAAGCGCGCAGCGCCTCGCCCGCCTGGCGCGTCGGGAAGCGCAGGCGCAGGCCCTGCATATCCTCCATGCGGCGCACTTCGCGGCGCGCATGCACCACGCCGGCGTCATGGCCCCAGGCAGTGATGATGTGCGTGTCGCGATATTCATCGCGCATGCGGCGTTCGAACAGCGTCTGCACCGCCTGCACATTCACCCGCGCGCGCTTGTGCGAGACGAAGGGCAGTTCGAAGGCCTCGATACGCGGGAAGCGGCCTGGCGTGTTGCCCGGCAGCGTCCAGACGATATCCACCACGCCGTCGCGCGCTTGATCATACAGCTGCGGCGGGGCGCCGCCCAACTGCATCGAGGGAAAGATCTGCACGCGCAGCCGGTTGTTGGATTCGGCCGCGATCTTCTGCGCCCAGGGCATCAGGAAATGCCGGTGCACATTCGACACCGCGGGCAGGAAGTGATGCAGGCGCAGCGTCAATTCCTGCGCGCGCGCGCCGGTGGCGGCCAATAGCGCCGGCGTGGCCAGCATGATGGTGCGACGGGTGGTCATTGGATGGGGCCTCCCAGCCTCGTGTTTCTGCGCCCTGTGTGCCCCTTTCGGCGCGGCTTCTCAAGCCCGTCAGCGCGGCCTAGCCTGACTGCGTGGGGCGCGAGCCCCCGGAGAAAATGGGGCGCGAGACCCCGGGGAGGAACGCCATGCGCAAGACCACCATCGCTACCTTGGCCCTGTTGTTGCCGGCGCTGCCGGTGGGCGCGCAGATCGCGTTGTCGGCCAGCGACGCGAAGGCCGTGCTAGAGAATGGGCAGATCCGCATCGTGCAGAATCCGCCCGCGGATATCGTGACCATCCTCGATCTTGGCACGGGGCGCGTGGTTGGCCAGGTGGCGGCGCCACATTCGGTTGTGGGCCCGCCGACTTCGGTCGCGATCAGCGCGGATGGCAGGCTGGGGCTGGTGGCATCCGCGCAGCGCATAGACCCCACGCAGCCCACGCGCACCATCCCGGACAACAAGGTGTCGGTCATCGACCTGGCGGCCACGCCGCCCGTGGTTGTGCAGACAGTGGAGGCTGGCGCCGGCGCCTCAGGCGTGTCGATCAACGCGGCGGGGACGCTGGCGCTGGTGGCCAATCGCAATGCCGGTTCGGTCAGTGTGTTTCGTATACAGGGCGGGCGCTTGTCGCTGGTCTCGACGGTCGGCGTCGGCGCGGAGAATTCGGGCGCGAGCCATGCGCAATTCACCCCCGATGGGCGCTACGCGCTGGTCACGCGCGATGGTGATTCGATGGTCTCCGTGCTGCGCGTGGATGGCGAGAATGTGCGCCTGGCGAACCGCGACATCACCGCTGGCATCCGCCCCTATGGCATGGGCATCACGCGCGATGGGCGCTGGGCTGCGGTTGCGAATATCGGCCGCGGCACGGGCGATGCGGACACCGTCAGCCTCATCAGCATCAGCGGCGAGACCTTCCGCATGGTGGACACGATCAGCGTGGGTGCCACGCCCGAGGGCATCCAGGTCAGCCCCGACAACCGGCACATTGCAGTGACGGTGATGAATGGGTCCAACCGGCCCAGCGCGCACCCGCTGTTCGGGCGCGGGCAGTTGGTGGTGCTGCGCATCGATGACGGGCGCCTGGTGCGCGTGGCCCAGGCGGATGTCGGCACCTGGGGCCAGGGCGTGGTGTTCAACACCGATGGCACGCGCATCTTCATGCAAAACATGGTGGAGCGCGAAATCCAGGTGCTGGCGTTTGACGGCACACGCATCACCGATACCGGCACGCGCATTGCGGTGCAGGGCGGGCCGGCGGCGATCCGCGCGCAGGGGCAGTGAACGCCGCACCGCGCCCGGGCTGGCTGGGCGCGGCGCCGTTTCTGTTCGTCTCGCTGTGGTCGGGCGGGTTCACGGCGGTGAAGCTGTGCCTGCCGTATACCGATGCGCTGACCTTGCAGGTGGTGCGTTACGCGGCCGTGGTCGCGCTGCTGCTGCCGCTGTGGCTGGTGCTGCGCCCGCCGCTGCCCGATCGCGCCACGCTGTGGCATTTGGTGCGCATTGGGCTGGTGCTGCAATTCGGCTATTTCGCGGCGATGAACCTGGCAATGGCGCATGGCATGAGTGCCGCGGCCATCGCGCTGATCATCGGGCTGCAGCCGGTGATGGTGGCGTTGCTGGCGCCG
>JAAFHD010000505.1 GCA_013298245.1 Alphaproteobacteria bacterium | reverse complement strand
CACCGTGGGCCGCATCATCGAGATGCCGGCCGAGGAAATGCTGCTGACCAGCGAGCCGAAGCTGCAACTCCGCACGCGCCCGATCCAGGGGGCGGTGCCGGGCACACGTTCGGTGAAGGACAGATCCGGGCCGAGATAGGGGAAGGCACCGATCGTCTCATTGGCCTCGCCTGCCGGCGGGGTGAAGCGGTCACGCCACAGGGCGGCGTGCGGCGCGATGGCCGCCAGTTCGGGCCGGCGCGCCAGGTCGATGGTCAGCCCCGTGCCCAGGATCATGAAGTCCACCAGGAAAGTGCCGGCTGGCGTTGCGACGCGCAGCGCATCGCCATCAGTCGCAAGGTCCGCGATGGGCGCGCCCAGATGGACGCGAAATTGCGGATGGGTCGCGCAACGATCCCAGGTTTCCTGCGGCGGCGGCTGGCTCATGGCAAACAGCGTGCGCATGTAGCGCCAGCGCAGCGCGTCCGGCAGGTCGGCATAGTGGCTGAGGAAACCGTGGAACTCGATCCAGCGATTGGGATTGACGCGCGGCAGGGCTGCGCGCCGGGCCAGCAAGTCCACCCGCGCCGCACCATGTTCCAGCGCGGTTGCCGCATTGTCGAAGGCCGAGGCACCGGCGCCGATGACGGCAATGCGCTTGCCCGCCAGGCGGGTGAAGTCGATCGGCTCGGCCGTATGGGCGTAGCGGTCGCGTGGCAGGCGATCCCGCACGATGGCGGGAATGGTCCAGGCGCCATTGCCTTCCAGGCCCGTGCCCAGCACGACATGGCGCGCGAGCAGGCGCCGGCGCGTGCCATCCTCGCGTTCCGCCTCCAGCGCCAGGATGCCGTCGCTGTCGGGGTTCAGGGCGGTTACGCGCCAGCCATGCTCGGTCGGCAGGTCAAGCTGCCGGGCCAGCCAGTTCAGGTAGTCATGCCAGGTCTCGCGACCGATCTTGCCCAACATGCTCCAGGCGGCCTCACCGAAGCGGGCTTCGAACCAGGCGCGCACGGACAGCGACGCGAAGCCCAGTTCCGGCCCGGTGACATGCTTGGGCGTGCGCAGTGTGGCCATGCGGGCGAAGCGGCGCCAGATGCCGGTAGCGCCCGGCGCAGCACCGTCCAGCAGCACGATGTTGTGGATGGCGCATTGGCGCAGCGCGAAGGCGGTGACCAGCCCGCATTGCCCGGCACCCACGATGGCCACGTCATGCACGGCGCCATCGGCATGATGCAACGGCCGCACCCAGGGCCGCGCCGGGTAGCTCAATGTCGCCAATTCCCAGCGCGCGCGATCCGCCAGCGCATCCAGGCGCGCGGCTGCGTCAGGCAGGGGGATCAGGAAAGAGTTGGGCAGGGCGTCCATGGGAAATGGGTCTCGGCGACGGGGCGTGGCGAACCAGGTGTGGCGCGCCGCAACAGGGTCGCCCAGGTCCCGATTTCGGGCTCACCAAGGCAGGATGCGTGTACCATGTCCGGGGTCATGGCGCCACTGCGCGCAGCGTCGCGCTGGTCAGTTGGCGATCACGCATCAGGAACGCGCCACCGCCGACAACATGCACGATGTCACGCGGCCGCGCGGCCATCAGCAGGCGTGGCGCCAGCTCGGCATCGGTGGTTTCGGTGAAGCCGGCGCCGCGCAGGTCGAAGGCGATCAGGTCGGCCACCGCGCCGGGCGCAAGGCGGGCGCCATCGGTTGCCATGTCCAGGATCTGCGCTGCGGTCGGCCATTCCGCATCGGGCCGCCCGGCGCGCGGCAGCAGCAGCGCCAGCTTCGCGGTTTCCAGCATGTCCTGCGTGTCGTTGCTGCCGGGCCCATCGCTGCCGATGCCAAGGCGCACGCCGCGCGCCAATGCGCGCGCCACGGGGGCGATGCCGCTGCCCAGTCGCAGATTGGCCATGGGGTTGTGCACCATGCGCGTGCCGGTCGCGGCCAGTTGGTCAAGCTCGCCATCCGTCAGGTGCACGCAATGCGCCAGATCCACATGCGGGCCCAGCAGGCCAAGCCGGCCCAGATGGGTGACAGGATCGGTGCCGAAGCGCGCGCGGCAATCGGACGCATCCTTCGCCGTTTCGCACAGATGCAGATGCACAAAGACCCCCGCATCGCGCGCCAGGTCGCCCAGGCCACGCAGCAATTCATCGCTGCAGCGCTGCGGCGCCGATGGACCCAGGCCGATGTCGCAGGCCAAGGGTCGCGCGGCCAGGGCCTCCCGCGCCACGGCCAGGGCCTGGGCCGTGCCGGGCGGCACGAAGCTGGCGGATGGCGAGGGCAGGTCGCGCAGCATCAGCGCCACGCGCGCGCGGATGCCGCCCTCGGCCCAAGCCTCGGCAGCAACACGCAGGGCAGCGACCGAGGGCGGTATCTGGCGGAAATGATCGGTGACGCGCACCGCACCGCCGCGAATCGCCTCGGCCGCGGAAAGCAGGATGGCCTTGCGGATTCGCGTCGCGGACAATTCATCCTGCCCACCCGCATATTGCGCGGCCAGCCATTCATCCAACCGCGCCATCGGTGCGCGCCCCCGCGCCAGCGCTTCCGGCGAGTGGGTATGCGCGTTCACGAAGGCGGGCATCAGCAGCAGGTGCCGCGCGTCGATCTCCGTGGTCGCACTGGCTTTTGTGTCTTCTACGATGACGCCATCGCGGATCAGCAGATCAAAGCCCTTCCGCGGCAGCCAATCACCGGCACCGGGCAGGAGCGTGGCGTTGCGGAACAGCAGC
>JAAFHD010000503.1 GCA_013298245.1 Alphaproteobacteria bacterium | reverse complement strand
GGGCCACATGCACGCCCGCGCCGCCGAGGGCTGCGATGTCGGCCTCCGTCACATGGATGCAGTGCGCCGCCACCAGCCGGTCATGCAGCATGCCCAGCCGCGCCAGGAGCGCGACGGGTGTGCAGCCCTCGCGCTCCGCCACGCGGGCGAGTTCGGCGGGGCTCTGGCAGAGATGGGTTTGCAGCCGCAGCCCGTGCCGCGCGGCGAGGTCCCGCAGCTGCGCCAGATAGGCGGTGGAGCAGGTATCCGGCGCATGCGGCGCCAGCTGGATGCCCATCAGCCCCTTGCCGTGGAAGCGGGCGATCATCTCCTCCGCTTCCGCGATCATCGCGGCGCCGATGGCATCGCGATGCACCCACCGCCCTTCCAGCACGGCGTCGAAATCCACATCATGCAGCCGGTTGCAGCCCCAGACGCGCAGGCCGAGATCGGCGATGGCGGGCATGCTGTGGCGCGCATGCACATAGACATCATTGATCAGCGTGCAGCCGCCCAGCAGCGCCTCCAGCGCGCCCAGCCGCGCGAGGGCCACGGCCTCCATCGGCGTCAACATCTGCGCCTGCGGCACGCCCTTCGTGTAGGAGGGGGCGAAGCCCATATCCTCGGCCGTGCCGCGCACCATCACCAGCGCGCTGTGCAGATGCGTGTTGATCAGGCCGGGCACGGCCAGGTGGCCGGCCAGGTTCAGGCGGCGCGTCGCCGTCATGCCGGGCTCGGCCGCCACGAAGCGCCCATCGGTGATGGCGATGCGTGCCTTCACCACCGGTGCCTCGAAGGCCGAGGGGATGAGCGTGATCCCCTCGATCAGCAGGTCACAATGCGGTGTCACAGGCCGGCGCGGGCCCGCTCCCACAGCGCGGCGGAAGCGGCGGCACCGGCGCGGATCACCTCCTCCGGGTCGCAGCGCGTGGGGCGGTAATCCTCCACCACCACCTCGCCCTCGACGACGACATGGCTGACATCGCGGCCCATACCGGTGTGCACCAGCGTGCCCAGCGGGTCATTATGCGGCACCAGATGCGGGCGGCGCAGGTCGATCGCCACGCAATCGGCACGGAAACCCAACGCGATCTGGCCGATCTCCATCGCCATGCCCATCGCGGCCGCGCCGCCTTCCGTCGCCGCGTGCAACATATGCTCGGGCTGCCAGGAATCCTCCACGCGCCCGGTCTGCACACGGCCCATGCACAGGCCCCAGCGCAGGATTTCCACCA
Source organism: Alphaproteobacteria bacterium (assembly GCA_013298245.1). Taxonomy (GTDB): domain Bacteria; phylum Pseudomonadota; class Alphaproteobacteria; order Acetobacterales; family Acetobacteraceae; genus Rhodovarius. The sequence goes on along the minus strand of JAAFHD010000503.1, from coordinate 1,491 downwards.
TGTCGGCGTGCATGTTGTCGGTGGCAAGCGTCAGGCGCGCGCCGGCTTCCACCAGCTTGCGCGTGGGCGCGATGGTGCCGCCCGTCGCATTGCCCTTGGGGATATGCGCCACAAACACCCTCGCGGCGCCGATGCGGGCGATGTCGCTTTCGCTGAGATGGATGCAATGCGCCGCCACCAGGCGGTCATTCAGCAGCCCCACCTCCTCCAGCAATTCGGGCGGCGAGCAGCCATCGCGCTCCTGGATGCGCGCGACCTCCACCTTGCTCTGGCTGAGATGCGTCTGCACGCTGAGGCCCGTGCGGCGCGCCGTCTCCGCCACCTCGCGCAGGAAGGGGGTGGAGCAGGTGTCGGGCGCGTGGGCCGCGAGCTGCACGCCAGTGCGCGCATCCGCCTTGCCATGGAAGCGCTGCGCGATGCCGAGCGCCTGGTTCAGCGTCGCCTCGCCGATCGACTTGTGATGCACCCAGCGACCACTCGCGATGCCGGAGAAATCCGCGTCATGGATGCGGTTGCAGGAGAACACACGCAGGCCGAGATCGGCCATGGCCGGCAGCGTGATGTCGGTGTGGACATAGGTGTCGTTGATCAGCGTGGAGCCCGCCAGCATCGCCTCCAGCGCGCCGAGGCGGGCCAGCGCCACCGCCTCATCCTCGCGCACCATGTGGCCCTGGGGCACGCCCGGCGTATAGGCGGGCGCGAAGCCCATATCCTCGGCCACGCCGCGCACCATCGAGAGGATGGTGTGGGTGTGCACATTCACCATGCCGGGGATGACGAGGTGGCCGTTCAGCTTGAGATGCCGCGTGGCGGTCGCCCCCGGGGGCAGATCGGCGGCGGCACCGACGAAGGTGAAGCGCGCATCCTTGATGCCGAGTGCAGCTTTCTCGATGGGCGCGGCGAAGGCGCGGGGGATGAGGGTAATGCCCTCGATCAGCAGGTCAAAGGTCACGATGGGGCTCCAGATGGCGGAGGAAGCGCTGCAGGCGCTCATCGCGTGGCGCGCCAAAGAGCTGATCGGGCGGGCCTTGTTCCGCGATGCGCCCATCAGCCATGAAGACCGCGCGATGGGCGACGCTGCGGGCGAAGCGCATCTCATGCGTGACGACGACCATGGTCATGCCCTCGGCAGCCAGGGCGCGCATGGCGTCCAGCACCTCCTGCACCAGCTCGGGGTCGAGCGCGGAAGTGGGTTCGTCGAACAGGATCACGCGCGGGTCCATGGCCAAGGCGCGTGCGATGGCCACGCGCTGCTGCTGCCCGCCGGAGAGCTGGCCCGGCCGCTTGTGGACGTGATCGGCGAGGCCGAGACGTGTCAGCTCATGCACCGCCCGCGCCTCGGCCGCGGTGCGCGGCACGCCCAGTACGCGGCGCGGGCCGAGGGCCACATTCTGCGCCGCCGTCAGATGCGGAAACAGGTTGAACCGCTGAAAGACGAAACCAAACAACCGCCGCTGATGCGACAATTCCCGCTCATCCGCCGCGCGCCCA
>JAAFHD010000502.1 GCA_013298245.1 Alphaproteobacteria bacterium | reverse complement strand
ATTCGCGCCGCACCAGTTCCATGTCGTGCAGCACGGCGATGATGGTGCGCCCTTCCCCATGCCAGCGGCGCAGCAGCGCCAGCATGTCGGTGGCGGTGCGTTCATCCAGCGCGGTGAAGGGTTCGTCCAGCAGCAGCACCGGCGCGTCCTGCACCAGCAGCCGCGCGAACAGCAAACGCTGGAACTGGCCCGCCGAGAGCGACCCCACGCCCCGCGTTTCAAACCCGCGCAGCCCCACGGCATCCAACGCCGCGCGCGCCGCATCACGCCCCGCGCGGGTCACCGCGCGGAAGGCGCCATGCGCGCCCCACAAGCCGAACATCACCACATCCAGCGCGCCGATCGGAAAGCTGCGATCCAGCCGGCTGGCCTGCGGCAACAACGCCACCTGCGCGGCACCCTCGATGAGCCCTTCCAGCGGCGCGTGCAGCCCGGCGATGGCGCGCAGCAGCGTGGACTTGCCAGCGCCATTCGGCCCCACCACCGCGGTCATGGAACCGTCTGCGAATTCGCCCGACACATGGTGCACGGCGGGCCGGCCATCATAGGCGACGGTGACATTGGACAGCCGCAGCGTCATGCGCCCAGCGCCCAGATGCCCGCGGCCCACAACACAACCAGCACCACCGCCGCGGCCAGCAGCCGCGACGCCAAGCCTGCCGAAAGGGCGAGCGGGTCTGTCATGGTGATATGGTATAACGCACGCCCACGCCCCTGGCCAGCACGCGCGCGGCACGCCAACTATGCACCATGAGCTTGGACCGGGACGAGGAATTGCGCGCGGCGCTGCGCCGCCATCGGCTGTGGGCGACGGGCCTGCTGGTGCTGATGGCGGCCCTGGTGCTGGTCGCCTATGCGGCCGGTCCCAGCTGGTCGATGGACCTGCTGGCGGCATCGGCCAAGGCCGGGCTGGTGGGCGGCCTGGCCGACTGGTTCGCGGTCACGGCACTGTTCCGCCGCCCGCTCGGGCTACCCATCCCGCATACCGCCATCATCCCCGCGCAGAAGGACCGGCTGGGCGCGGGGCTGGGGCGTTTCGTCGCCGGCCAGGTGTTCACCGAGGCCGAACTGAAACGCCTGCTGGCGCGCATCGATCTGGCGCAGGTGTTGAAGGGGTTTCTGTCCGACCCCGCGCAGTCACGCCCCGCAGCGCAAGCACTCGCACAAATGCTGCCGCGCATCATGGCAACGCTGGAGGATGGCCGCGCGCGCCGGCTTTTCGCGCGCCTGGTGCCACGCATCGCGGGCGGGCCGGGGGCCGCCGCCGTGGTCGCGCGCGCACTGCGCGCCATGCTGCAATCGGGCCGCCACCAGGCGGTGTTTGACGCCGCATTGCTGGAATTACGCGCGGTGATGGTGGCGAAGGAGGACGACCTGAAGACCGCCATCGAAGCCCGGGTGCGCAAGGAAGGCGGCGCGCTGGTCGGCTGGGTCGCGGGTGCCTACACGGCGCGCAAAATCCTGACGCTGATCAACACCGAGTTGGAGCGCATGGAGCCCAATGACAGCGCGCTGCGCCAAGGTTTTGAACGTTGGATCGAGACCGAAATCGAACGCCTGGAAACCGACCCCGAACGCATTGCCGCCTTCGGTGCCGCGGTGCGCCAGGCGCTCGCGCATCCGGCGGTGGTGGATTGGGTGGCGGATGTCTGGCAGCGGCTGCGCGACGCGCTGGCGACCGACGCCGCCAACCCCGATGGCCGCACCGTGAACCTGCTGGAAGCCGCCTTCGGCAATGCGGGCGCCTTGCTGGCCGATGACCCGCTGGCACGCCACCGGCTGAACCGCGGCCTGGAAGCCACGCTGGTCGCGCTGCTGCCGGCGGCGCAATTGCGCATGGCGGAATTCATCGGCGGCGTGGTCTCGCGCTGGGATTCCGCAGAGCTGGTGGACAAGATCGAATTGCGCGTCGGCAAGGACCTGCAATATGTGCGGGTCAACGGCACGCTGGTCGGCTTCCTGGCCGGCGGCGCGCTGTATCTGATCCTGGAGGCGCTGTTCGGGCGGGTCGTGCATTGATCATCATCGGTGCGGGCGGGCACGCGCATGCGGTAATCGCGCTGTGGCGCGCTTTGGGCGTGGAGCCGGTCGGGCTGCTGGCCGATAGCGGCCCGGCGCAGGTGATGGGCGTGCCGCTGCTGGGCACACCGGCACGCGCAGCGGAGTTGCGCGTACAAGGCGTCACGCGCGCCTGCATCGGCTTCGCCGACAACGCCGCGCGCGCGGCGCTGGGTGCGGAACTGGCGGCGCTGGGCTTCGCGCTGCCGGCCGCGGTGCATCCTTCCGCCGTGCTGATGGATGGCGCGCGCGTCGCCGATGGCTGCGTCGTCATGCCGCGCGCCGTGCTGGGTGCGGCGGCCGTGCTGGCGCCCTTCTGTATCCTGAACACGGCGGCCGTTCTGGAACACGAAGGTGTCGCCGGGGAGGCCGCGCATATCGCCATAGGTGCGATGCTGGCCGGCCAGGTGCGCCTGGGCGCGCGTGCGACCGTCGGCGCGGGTGCGGCAGTGCGCCCGCGCATCGTGATCGGCGATGACGCGGTGGTGGGTGCGGGTGCCGCCGTGGTGCGCGATGTGGCCCCGGGTGCGCGGGTTGTGGGCGTGCCGGCGCGACCCATGCCGCGCTGAGACGCCGTGCGCCCAGCGAACAAGCCCGCATTCCAGGCTTGCGGCACAGCGCCCGACGACTCCAAGCTTGGCACCAAGGAGCA
>JAAFHD010000501.1 GCA_013298245.1 Alphaproteobacteria bacterium | reverse complement strand
CACCAGGCCCAGTGTCTCGGCCGCCGCCAGCGCCATGAACAGCGCCAGCACCGCAAGCCCGCCGCCCGCGCTGCCGCTCGCCAGCGCCCAACCCAGCGCGCCGATCAGCGCGAGCTGCGCGAGGAAAAATCCGGACGCGCCGCCCAGCGCCGCCCGCCGCGCCAGGCGCGATTCGGCCGCGTGCATCCCTGCGGTCGCATCCGCCAGGCGCCGCGCCGCGCGGCCTTCCGCATTGGCCGACAGCGTCTCCGGCAGCCCCATCAGCGGGTCCAGCGCCACGCGGTTGACCGCGCCGCGCGCTGCGGCGACCTGTGCTGCCGAGGCTGCGGCATCCCGCGCGAGCCAGATCGGCAGCAGCAGCGCCGCCGCCAAGGGCAGCGTGACCGCGACCGCCAGCCAAGGCTCCGCACCCAGCAACAACGCGACCGCCAGCACCACCGCCGTCGCCGCCGCTGCCGGCAGCACGGCGCGCAGGTACAGCCCGTCAAGCGCTTCGATATCGGCGACGAATCGGCCGCGCGCATCGCCCGCGCTGGTCATGCCAAGCCCACCGGGGCGGCGTTCGGCGATGCGGCGGAAGAACCACACGCGGGTATCAGCCAGCGCGCGGAAGGCGGCCTCGTGGCTCGCCATGCGTTCGGCCCAGCGCAGCAAGGGGCGCAGCAGCATCAGGGGGCGTAGCAGCAGGATCGCCAGCGCCCCGCCGCCGGCCGCGACACCAAGTGCAACACCCTTGCCCGCCAGCGCCAGCAGCGCCACCGCCGACAGCGCCGATGCGACGGCCACCACCACACCCACCAGCAACCAATTGCCGCGCGGCTGCCACAAGGCCCAGACGCGGCGCAGATCAGCCAACATCAGCGCTCAATCCCCCGCCATGCGCCGGCCGCCGGCGCGGCCTGCTTCGAGTGTCAGCGTCCGGCCGGGAAGCCCGCGCAGCGCGGCGGCCGAATGTGTGGCGATGATCGCGGTGCGGCCCACGCAAAGCCGCCGGATGGCGTCCAGCACCAGTTCCTCGGTGCCCGGATCAAGGCTGGCGGTGGGTTCGTCCAGGATGACCAGCGGCGCATCGCGCAGGAAGGCGCGCGCCAGCGCCACGCGCTGCGCCTGGCCACCCGACAGGCCAAAGCCGCCATCGCCCACCACAGTGTGCAGGCCATCGGGCAGGCCAGCTGCGAATTCCATCACCTGCGCGGCCTCGGCGGCGGCCTGGATTTGCGCAGGCGAGGCGTCGGCGCGGGCGAGTGCGATGTTGTCCGCGATGGAGCCCGCAAAGACATGCGCGCGCTGCCCGACATAGGCGGACAGCCGCCGCAATTCCGCCGGCCGCAGCAGTGCCACATCCTGCCCGTTGATCGCGACGCGCCCCGCATCCGCGCGGCGGAACCCCAGCAGAAGTGCCAGCACCGATGACTTGCCCGAACCGGATGCGCCAGCCAGCAGCAAGGTCTCGCCGGCCGCCAGGCTGAAGGACAGGCCATCCAGCGCGGGCGGCCGATCAGGCGCATAGGTCAGGCGCACATCGGCCAGCGTGACGGTGACGCGCGGCGGCACTTCCTCGAGGCGCAAGCCGACTTCTTCCGGCGCGTCCAGCAGCGGCGCCAGTTCCGCCGCAGCACCTCGCGCCGACTGCGCCTCGTGATAGGCGCCGGAGAAATTCCGCAGCGGTTGGAAAAACGCCGGCACCAGCATGATGACCCAGAGTGCCGCGACCATGTTCGGATGCGCGGTGCCCAGATGCGCGCCATGCCGCCAGGCCAGATAGGCCAGCGTCGCCGCTGCCAAAAATTCCAGGATGCCGGTGGAGAGAAATGCGATGCGCAGCACCTTCATGGTGCGTGTTCGCAGCTCCTCCGCCTGGACCGACAAGGCGCGCGCCTCATCATCCTGGCGGTTGAACAGCACCAGCGTGGGGATGCCCCGCACGCGGTCGGTGAAGCGGCCCGACAGCCGCGCCAGCGACTCGAACTGCTTCTTGCTGGCGGCCGCGGCCCCCAGGCCCGCCAGCGCCATACCGACCGGCACCAAAAGCCCCATCACCAGCAGCACCGACGCGCTGACCCAGTCGATGACGGCGACCGCCAACAGGATCAGCGCCGGCACCAGCAAGGCCAGCATCGCCGCCGGCAGCCACTTCGCGAAATAGCCGTCCAGTGCTTCGACGCGTTCGACCACCAGCGTGGCTTTTTCACCCGCCGCGCGCTGGTCGGCCGGGCCCAAGGCCAGCAATCGTTCGAAGGCGCGCGCGCGCAGATCCGCCCGCGCGGCGCGGCCAGCGGCGGCCTGGGTGATTTCCTGCCCCGCGGTCAGCAGCGCCGCCAGCACCATCAGCGCGGCGGCGCCTGCGAGGTCCCACCAGCCACCGGCGTCATGCCCCAGCAGTGTCGCGACCAGCCGCGCGAACAACCAGGCCTGCGCGATCACACAGGCCGCCACACCCAGCCCAAGCAGGATCGGCAGGCGCGCGCGCGCACCCAGTCTTCGTGTCTCGGCCTTCAGCAATGCCCGGCCGGGATCGCGCTTCGTCCCACTCATCGCGGAGAGGTTAGGCGAGGTGTCGCGCCTGCGCCATGACCTTGCACAAACCAAGAAGCGCGCTCAGGTATCGGCCATGCTGAAGACCCATAGCCGCTTCCCCTATCACCCCTGGAACACGCGCCCGCGCTGGTCCTGGCCGAATGGCGCGAAGCTGGCGGTGTATCTCGGCGTGAACCTGGAACACTTCGAATTCGGCCA
>JAAFHD010000500.1:503-2746 GCA_013298245.1 Alphaproteobacteria bacterium | reverse complement strand
GCGGCTCACCCAGCCGTCAGCGCGCACGGACGTGTTGCACCGCAAACATGGCTGCCGTGTAGGACTGATGGGGCCGGCGCGCGATACCCCCTTGGGATTCGGATTGCGATTGTGTTATGAGGCCCGCCTTCGCGCCGCAACATGATGCAGCGCGTGCAGGGGACCACACAGACCATGGGTATTCCGCTCAAGCAGCAGGCGCAGGTTGCCGCCTATGTCCTGAAGCAGAAAATGGCGGGGCGTAAGCGCTTTCCGCTGGTGCTGATGCTGGAACCACTGTTCCGCTGCAACCTGGCCTGCGCCGGCTGCGGCAAGATCGATTATCCGGATGAAATCCTGAACAAGCGCCTGTCGGTGGACGAATGCCTGGGTGCGGCCGAGGAATGCGGCGCGCCCGTCGTCGCCATCGCCGGTGGTGAGCCGCTGCTGCACAAGGAAATGCCGCAGATCGTGCAGGGCCTGCTGGACCAGGGCCGCATCGTGATCCTGTGCACCAACGCCCTGCTGCTCGAGAAAAAGATCGACGCCTATACCCCGCATGAACGCTTCATCTGGGACATCCACCTGGACGGCGACAAGGCGCAGCACGACTGGGCCGTCAGCCAGGAAGGTGTGTATGAAAAGGCCGTCGCCGCGCTGAAACTGGCGCGCGACAAGGGCTTCCGCACCGCCATCAATTGCACCCTGTTCAACAACGCGGACGCCGATCGCACCGCGAAATTCTTCGATGACGTCACCGCCATGGGCGTGGACAACATCATGCTGTCCCCCGGCTACGCCTATGAACGCGCGCCGGACCAGCAGCACTTCCTGAACCGCCAGAACACCAAGGAATTGTTCCGCAACGTCTTCCGCCAGAATGACGGCAAGGGCGGCAAGACCAAGTGGCGCATGGGCAACAGCCCGCTGTTTCTGGACTTCCTGGCCGGCAACCAGACCTATGGCTGCACGCCCTGGGGCAACCCGACGCGCAACATCTTCGGCTGGCAGCGCCCATGCTACCTGCTGGGCGAAGGCTACGCGAAGTCCTTCCAGGAGCTGATGGACACCACGGAGTGGGACAAATACGGCGTCGGCAATTACGAAAAATGCGCCGATTGCATGGTCCATTCCGGCTTCGAAGCCACCGCGGCGCTGGACGCCTTCAAGAAGCCCTGGAAGGCCGTCGCCGCGCAGATTCGCGGCCCGCGCACCGAAGGCCCGATGGCACCGGAAATCGACCTGGCCAACCAGCGCCCGGCCGAATACGTCTTCAGCGCCCATGTCCAGAAAGCGATGAGCGAGATGACGCACGAGCCCAAGCGCGGCGCCAAGCACGGCGGTTCGGGCGATTCCAAGCCGCAAGTGGCGGCCGAGTAGTTGACTCTGAGGCGGGCGCGGCGCTAAACGCCGCCCCTTGATTGCAGTGGGGCCAAGCCCCCGTTTTGAGGTTTCCAATGACGTTCGCAGTGATCCGCACCGGCGGGAAGCAATACCGCGTCGCACCCAACGGCGTGATCGCCGTGGAAAAGCTGGAGGCCGAACCCGGCGCCAGCATCACCTTCCACGACGTGCTCGCCCTCTCGACCGAGGCCGGCCTGGTGCTGGGCGCACCGCTGGTGCCCGGTGCGACCGTGACCGCCACCGTGCTGGAACAGCGCAAGGCCGATACGGTCATCATCTTCAAGAAGCGCCGCCGGCAGAACAGCCGCCGCAAGAACGGCCACCGCCAGCACGAAACCGTGCTGCGGATCACGGCCATCGCAGCCTAAGGATACCGACAAATGGCACATAAAAAGGCTGGTGGTTCCTCGCGCAACGGTCGCGACAGCCCCGGGCAACGCCTCGGCGTGAAGCGCTTCGGCGGCCAGGCCGTCATCGCAGGCAACATCCTGGTGCGCCAACGCGGCACCGTGATGCGCGCCGGCGACAACGTCGGCATGGGCCGCGACCATACCTTGTTCGCCCTGGTGGACGGCAAAGTGGAATTCCAACGCAAGGCCGGCGGGCGGTTGTTCGTCTCTATCGCGCCCGTCGCCATGGCCGCCGAGTAGGCACGACCGCATACGCGGACTTCCACGGCGGGCCCTGCGCCCGCCGTTGGCGTTTCTGGGCCGGCGTTGACAGGTGGCGCCGGTGATCCTGGAGAGGGGCTTTGCCCCCCTCCAGACCTCCCCCCACCAAGGGCCGGGAGGCCCCTGGACCCCGGGTTTTGGGGAATTGGAGAGGGGGCATGTCGCGCCCTCGATGCCGGGCGCGCCGTT
>JAAFHD010000500.1:0-493 GCA_013298245.1 Alphaproteobacteria bacterium | reverse complement strand
CCGGGGATGGCGGCGATGGAGTCGTTGCTTTCCGGCGTGAGAAGTACATTGAGTTTGGTGGGCCGGATGGCGGCAATGGTGGTCGTGGCGGCCATGTGTATGCGCGTGCGGTGGCTGGGTTGAATACTTTGATTGACTATCGTTATGCGCAGCATTTCAAGGCGCGGAAGGGTGGCAATGGTGCGGGGTCGGACCGCACGGGGGCGATGGCCGCGGATGTGGTGATGCAGGTGCCGGTGGGCACGCAGATTTTGGCGGATGACAAGGAGACGTTGATCGCGGATCTGGATGCGCCGGGCAAGGAAGTGTTGTTGGCGCGTGGCGGTGATGGCGGTTTTGGCAATGCCAATTTCAAGACGAGTACGAATCGCGCGCCGCGCCGGGCGGACAAGGGCTGGCCAGGTGAGGAGCGTTGGGTTTGGTTGCGGCTGAAGTTGATTGCGGATTGTGGGTTGGTGGGTTTGCCCAACGCCGGAAAATCCACGTTTCTGGC
>JAAFHD010000050.1 GCA_013298245.1 Alphaproteobacteria bacterium | reverse complement strand
TTCCGCGGCCGCGCCGCCCAGCGCCGCCACGCCGCCGAGCTGATCCTGGCCCGCATGGCCGACCCCGCCGCCCTGGCCCGCGCCGGCGCGCCCGAACGCCGCGTGCTGGGCTTCGCGCGTGAAGTGGCCGCCCTAGCCGCCGCCCTGCCCGAAGCATCCCGCGCCCGCCTGGCCGCCCTGGTGCGCGAAGGCCTGTCGGGCGAAGCCACGCTGATCCCGGTCTTCCATCTGGTCCGCACCGCCGCCATCGCACGGTCGCGCGGCTTCGCCGTCCGCTTCGACGGCCTGCTGGACGGCACCGCGCATGACCTGCTGATCCAGCGCGACAACATGGCGGTGGAAATCTGCTGCGACGTGGTCAGCGCCGAGGCTGGCCGCCCCCTGCATCGCGGCGCCTGGTTCGACCTGGTGGACGCCATCCACCCCGAATTGCAGACTTGGCTGGCCGCCCACCCCGGCCGTTACCTGCTGAAAATGACCCTGCCCGACGGCGCGCAGGATATGGGCGCGCTGCAAAACCGCATCCTGTCCCTGCTGGCCGCGCAGAAGCGCCAGGACAGCAGCGCGGATGCCGTGCTGAAGCTGGACCCGCTGGTCCTGGCCGGCGCCCAGGCCACGCTGCCGGCCGCGCTGCGCCAGCAATTCGGGCCGGATGCGCACCTGGCCGTGACAGCCGACCGCGCCAGCGGCAGCGTCTTCGTCCTGGCCGCCCGTGCGGGCCAGGAAAACGAGGTGGCGCAAGCCGTCGCCGGCCGTCTGGCCGCCCAAACCGCGCGCCTTTCCGGCAAGCGCCCCGGCATCCTGGCCACCTTCATCGAGGACCTGGACCACCAGGAATGGCGCGCGCTGCGCGACACATTGGCGCTGGAAGGTGCGGTGCGCCGCTTCCTGACCCTGCCCGGCGCGGCGCCCGTGCTGGCCGTGACCGCCACCACCCGCGCGGAACTTTTCGGCCTGCCGGAGCCCGACGCGGTGGCCGGCGGGGAACTGCGCTTCCGCAACGCCGCGCACCCGGCGGCGAAGCATCCAGGGTTGGCGGTGGCGATCGCCAGTTCGACATAGGGTCTCGCGCGGAACATCCCGGCCGGGTCGAGGGCGCGGCGACGGACTTTCTGCCGGCTACTCCAGCCGCGCGCCGGTGCGGCGGATCACCTCGCCCCAGCGCGCATGTTCGGCGCGGATGAAGGCGGGCATCTCGGCGGCCGGCATCCAGGGGAGCAGGTCGAAGCCCAGGTCGCGCAGGCGGGTTTGCACCGCTGCCTCGGCCAGCATGGTGCGCATGACGTCCTCAAGCCGTGCCAGGATGGGCGCGGGTGTCGCGGCCGGTAGCGCAGCGCTGATCCAGGTGGTCATCTCGTAGTCGGGGAAGCCGGCTTCGCGCATGGTCGGCACGTCGGGCAGGAAGGGGTTGCGTTCGCGGGATGTCACGGCCAGCGCGCGCAACTGGCCGCCGCGGATGCCAGTCAGCAGTGTCGAGATGTTGAAATAGGCGAAATCCACCTCGCCGGTCTGCGCCGCCAATATGCCCTGCGGCGCGCCGCGATAGGGCACATGGGTGAATTCCACATTCGCCTGCTGCGCCAGCAGCGCCGAGGAGATGTGATGCGTGCTGCCCACGCCGCCTGATGAATAGGTCAGCCGCCCCGGTGCGGCGCGCGCCGCCGCCAGCACATCCGCCAGGCTGCGGAAGGGCGATGCGGTGCGCACCACCAATGCGTTCGACACGCCCGCGATGCGCCCGACCTGCGCGAAATCTCGCAGCGGATCATAGGGCAGTGTCGCGAAAAGATGCGGGTTGAAGGCGACGCTGGTCTGGCCGGTGATGGTGGCGGTGTAGCCATCTGGTGCCGCGCGCGCGACATTGCCCAGCGCCACGGTGCCATTGGCGGCGGGCCGGTTTTCCACCGGCACCGGCACACCAAGGCGCGCCGACCATTGCTCCGCGACCAGCCTCGCCAGCATGTCCACCGATGACCCGGCGGCCAATGGCGCGATCAGCAAAATGGGCCGCGCCGGCCAGGTCTGCGCGAAGGCGGGTGCGGCCAGAAACGGCAGTGCGCGGCGCGTCAGCGCAAAAGGTAGATGGGGCTTGTCCAAAGCACACTCCCGTCCTCGAAGGTAGCGCGGATGTAGATCGCGTTGTCGGCATCATCGCGCAGGGTGATGTCGCGTTCCACCACCATCTTGCTGGGTGCGGCCTGGGGCAGCAGGAAGGCGCGCATGCGGCGCCCGAGGCCGCCGGCTTCCCACACATGTTCCTGGCCTTGCAGCGCCGCCAGCGGGATGTCGGCCTGCACCAGATTGGTGTCGATGCGCAGCCGCCCACCCATGCCGGAAAGCTGCGCGTCCATCGCCTGGAAGCCGCCGGTCGTGACACCCTGGAAGCGCAGCGTGGTGTCATCCGCTTCGAAGCGATGGTCGATGTTGAAGCGGTTGATCGGCGTGACGTCGGACCAGGTGGTGCCATCCAGCGCGATGCTGCCCTGCCAGGATGTCTCGCGCCCGCGGCCGCGATATTCGCTCCCCTCCCATTGCACGCGCAGGCGGGTGCCGGGCGGGTGGTCGGGGCGGATGGTTTCCAGCAGCGTTTCGCGGTTGAACAGCAGGATGCGCTCGATCGGGCCGGCGGCCATGATTTCGGCGCGGAAGCGCGCGGTGGCATCGCGCACGCCCGACAGGATATCGCCCATCATCGCCACGCGCGCGCGGCCATCCGGCGGCAGGCCCAGCGCCGGGTCGTCGATGTGCTGGTTCGCTTCGTGCTCGATCTGCACGCGCGCATCGGCGAAGACGCGCGCGGCATTGGTGGTGGCGTAATGGTGCCGCCGGCGCAGCGCGTCGAACACGCCAGCCCGGGAAAATTCCGGCGCCAGCAGGCAGGTCAACCCGCCATAGCTGCCGAACTGCGATGCGCCCGGGTGCGACGCGCCCTGGCGGCCTTTGTGCCCATCTGAATTCGCCACGATGCCGACGCGCCCGCCCACCCGGAACGCATCATGCAAAAGCCAGTCAAAGGTGCCCCAGTCGGAGTGCACTTCCACCGCGCGTTCCAGGTATTTGTCGTGCGCGTATTCCAAGTTGGCGTAGCGGCCGCCGACATGCGGGATGCACAAAACCGGGCGCTGTTCGGCGCGCAGTTTCGCGTGCAGCTCGCGCGCGTCATTGGCGTCCGACGCGTGATCCGAAAGGTCTTCGACCAGCGCGTGGCACGACCGGTGCAGGTCGCGCCCGCCCTCGGGGTAGAGCACATTGCGGTCGCCGCCCAAGGCCGTGTTGCCGGACCATTCCCAGCCCGGCAAAAACACGAAGCGCCCGCTCTCGTCATATTCGGCGAAGGCGCGTTGGAAATCGGCCCAGCCTTCCTGCGTGATCTGGAAGTCATTGCCCTGGTGGCAGATGGCGTCCACGCCGGCCAGGTCGCGCGCATAGCGGGCCAGGGCGTCGATGCTGCCGGTGCCGACCGTTTCACCTGATTGCCCGTGCAGGTCCGCCCAGTAGGGGCGCAGGCCGGTTTGCGCCACACGCATGGGGTTGGACGGCGTGCCATCCCACAGGATCACCAGGCCCTCGCGCGCCTCGGTCGTCAGGCCTTCGATGCGGTGGCTGCGGGCACCTTCCGGCCAGTCGAATTCCGCGGGCAGACCGGCGACGGGGGCGAGTGCCGCCAGGTGGTGACGGCCGGCAGGCAAGGGCGCGGGGTTGCCCCAGCGGTCATCGGCGCGCAGCAACAGTGAAAAGGCTTCGCCGGGGGCGCGGTGGGTGGGCAGGATGGCCAGGCGTCGCACGGCCGGGCCAGGCACCACCGGCAGCGTGGGTTGCTGCGGCAGCAGGGCCCAGTTGCAGGTGGCGAAGACGTCGGCGAGGACCAGGAAGTGGAAGTGCTCTTCGCAATAGGTCTGCATGCGCAGGCCGGGGCTGCCGCCGCGCGTGTCGCCCAGGCGCACAGTGATGGTGTCGCCCGGGTGCAGGAAGCCGCGCGCGACGGTGATGGTGATGGTGCGCGACCACGGGCGCATGTTGAGTTTCGGGTGGAATTCGAGGGTGAGTTTGGCGCCGTTGGAGGCTTCCGCCGTCACGTAGTTGGGCGCCGTGGCGTCGGTGAATTGCGGGCGGCCAATGTCGCTGACCTGGCGCGTGCAGATGCGGAGCGACCCCGTGTCATCCATGCCGAAGCGGCCGGCGGTGAAGACCAGCGTGAAGGAGGCGTAGGCGCCTGCTTCGACGGGGTCGGTCGGTGTCAGCGCGACATGGCCGATTTCCGCCGCGCGGTAATCGGTGAAGCGCGCGGTGTGGCCGGCATGGGCGTTCGGGACATCGAGGTGACGGGGGCGTGACATCTGCACAGCCTGGACCCGTGCGGCGCCTGCCGGCAAGCAGGCTGACGCGGCGCGCTACCTGCGGTAGTTTCCGGCCAACAGGATGGAAGGCCCGATCATGCCGCTTGATGCCCGCGACCCCGGTTTTGCGTTCAGCACCATGTACCCGCTGGGCAAGGACACGACGCCCTATAAGCGCCTGCCGATCGAAGGCGTGCGGGTGATCGAGGTGGAGGGCAAGCGCGTGCTGAAGGTGCCGCCCGCGGCGCTGGAAGCGCTCGCGGTGCAGGCCTGCAAGGATGTGTCGCATCTGCTGCGGCCGGCGCATCTGGCGCAGCTGCGCGCCATTCTGGATGACCCGGAGGCGAGTGCGAATGACCGCTTCGTCGCGCTGGATTTGCTGAAGAACGCCAACATCTCTGCCGGCGGCGTGCTGCCCATGTGCCAGGACACCGGCACCGCGCTGGTCTTCGGCAAGAAGGGCCAGCGCGTCTGGGTCGAGGGCGATGAGGAGGAGGCGCTGAGCTACGGCGTGGCGCGCGCCTATACCGAGACGAATCTGCGCTATTCGATGATGGCGCCGGTGAGCATGTTCGAGGAGGTGAACACCGGCAACAACATGCCGGTGCAGTTCGACATCATGGCCGCACCTGGTGAGGACAAGGCCGACGAATTCCACCTGCAATTCGTGCTGAAGGGCGGCGGTTCGGCGAACAAGACCTTCCTGTATCAGCAGACGCGCGCGGTGCTGAACAAGCCGAAATTGCTGGCGTTCCTGGAGGAGAAGATCAAGACGCTGGGGACCAGTGCCTGCCCGCCGTATCACCTCTCGGTGGTGATTGGGGGGACGAGCGCGGAGGCGGTGCTGAAGGCGGTGAAGCTGGGGTCCACCAAGTATCTGGACACGCTACCGACCAAGGGCGGCAAGGCCGGGCACGCGATCCGCGACACAGAGCTTGAGGCCGAGATCCACAAGATGACGCAGAATCTGGGCATCGGCGCGCAATTCGGCGGCAAGTATTTTTGCCATGATGTGCGAGTGGTGCGCATGGCGCGGCATGGTGCGTCGCTGCCCATTGGCATTGGCGTGTCGTGCAGCGCGGACCGGCAGATCAAGGCGAAGATCACGGCCGATGGCGTGTTCCTGGAACAGCTGGAAACGGAGCCCGCGCACTACTTGCCGGAGCACGAGGAAGCGGCCGGCGAGGTGGTGCAGATCGACCTGAACCAGTCGATGGATGCGATCCGCGCGACGCTGTCTAAATACCCAGTGAAGACGCGGGTGTCGTTGACCGGCACGATCGTGGTGGCGCGCGACATCGCGCACGCCAAGCTGCAGGAACGGTTGGATGCGGGGCAGGGGCTGCCGCAATACATCAAGGACCACCCGGTCTATTACGCCGGCCCCGCGAAGACGCCGGAAGGCATGGCCACCGGCAGCTTCGGCCCGACCACGGCCGGGCGCATGGACAGCTATGTGGAGGCTTTCCAGGCCGCGGGTGGTTCGCTGGTGATGCTGGCGAAGGGCAACCGGTCCAAGGCGGTGCGTAACGCGTGCCAGAAATATGGCGGGTTCTATCTGGGCAGCGTGGGCGGGCCGGCGGCGCGGCTGGCGCAGGACTGCATCAAGCATGTCGAGGTGTTGGAATATCCGGAGCTGGGGATGGAGGCGGTGTGGCGCGTGCAGGTGGAGGATTTTCCGGCCTTCATCATCGTCGATGACAAGGGCAATGATTTTTATGATGGGTTGGAGTGAACGATGCCGGGTTGGATCCTTCCCCTGATTGTCGCGATCATCCTCTTCGCTGGAAGCCAAGTGGCGTTTGGGTTTTTGGCAACTGCCGCGGGTCTACCACTCGCCCACTCGATCCCGCACTTCGATGCTCAGGGCCATTACCAGGAGAGTGGATCGACGCGGCTCGGCTTCCTCAGTGGTTTGTTCTCGCTGGCAATTGCGATTTGGGGAGGCGCCGCCGCACATACAAAACGGATGGACGGAGGTATGTCTCCAAATGATCGGCGCTTCGCCCTTTATTTTTTTGGCGCTTTGAGTGCTTATGTTGCAGTTCTGCATCTGGTCACCGTGACCTTCGAGCGGACGACACGGCACATCCCCGATATCCTCTTCAACATGCTTGATCTCGGCGTCCTGGTGGGCTGCGGCTATGTCGCGTTCCGCGCGTTCCATCGTAGGCCGCTTTGATGCCCCAACCGCTCCCTGCCCGCTTCCGCCCCTATGTCCAGGGCCTGGTGCTGACCTGCCTGATGACCTTCGTCGTCTCCGGCATTTCCACGCTGCTGGCGCTGGGCTTGACCTGGGCCTTCGTCGCGAGATGGCCCATCGCATGGGGCATTTCCTGGGCCATCGCCTTCCCCACCATCCTGTTCGTGATGCCGTTGGTGCAGCGCATCGTGGCGCGCGTCGTCGCGCCACCCTGATCACAGCGTCCACGGTTCCTCATTCACCGCCGCAACGCGCCAATCCGCGCCCACATGTTCCAACCGCGTCAGCCCCAGATTCTTGATGCTGAAATGCAGCACCTGCTGCGGCGTCAGCCCCATCGCATGCGCCAGCGCCGCGCGGATCGTGCCGCCATGCGCCACCATCACCACATCGCGCCCCGCGTGCCGCGCGGCGTAAAGCTCCAGCAACGCACCAACGCGCGCGATCACGTCTGACATCGCTTCACCGCCAGGCGGGCGTTCCTCCGCGCCATGCGGCCAGAAGGGGTGCGCGGGGTGGGTCAGCCGTTCGGTGAATTCCTCATGCGTGATGCCCTGCCAGTCGCCCAGATGCTGTTCGGCCAGGTCCGCTTCTTCCAGCAATGGCGCGGGCGCCATGCCGCCGGCGAAGATCGCCGCCGCCGTCGCCTTGGTGCGCTGGAGCGGGGACGTGACCCATACCGCATCCGCCGGCAACCGCGCCGCCAGCCAGCGATACAGCGCGGCTTCCTCGCGCAGCGCCAGGTCGCACAGCGCCACATCCATCGCGCCATACATGATGGTCCGCGCGGCCGGCGTGACGATGGCGTGGCGAACCAGGAAGAAGCGTGTGGAGGTCATGCGCGCTGCATAAACCGGGTGCGGTGCAGCACAAGTGCCTCGCGCTTCGTGCTTGATTTCGTGCGGCTTTCGGCGCAAGCGTCCGCGCCTGGGAACAACGTCTGGTGAGGGACAGAATCAATGGCACGTCTGGCTTTGGTGACGGGTGGACAGCGCGGCATTGGCGCCGCCATCAGCGAGGCATTGCTGGCGCAAGGCCGCCGCGTGATCGCGAATTACGCGGGCAATGACGCGGCCGCGGCGGAGTTCACCGCGCGCACCGGCATCCCCTGCGTGAAGTTCAACGTGGCCGATTACGATGCCTGCGCCGAGGCACTGGCGCGCATCAAGGCCGACCACGGCCCGGTGGAAATCCTGGTCAACAATGCCGGCATCACGCGCGATGCGATGAT
This sequence comes from Alphaproteobacteria bacterium, assembly GCA_013298245.1. Lineage (GTDB taxonomy): Bacteria > Pseudomonadota > Alphaproteobacteria > Acetobacterales > Acetobacteraceae > Rhodovarius. Next base: position 5,814 of record JAAFHD010000050.1, on the reverse strand, counting down.
GCGCAAGCTGACCCGCACCTGGTGGGATGAGGTGATCGATACCAACCTCGGCAGCTGCTACAACATGTGCAAGGTCGTGTGGGACGATATGAGTGCCAACAAGTTCGGGCGCATCGTGAATATCGGTTCCGTCAACGGCCAGGCGGGGCAGCTGGGCCAAGTGAACTACGCCGCTGCCAAGTCCGGCATCCACGGCTTCACCAAGGCCCTGGCGCAGGAAGGTGCCCGCAACCAGGTCACGGTGAACGCCATCGCGCCGGGCTATGTGGATACGGAAATGGTCCGCGCCGTGCCGCCCGAAGTGCTGGAAAAGATCGTGGCGCGAATCCCGCGCGGGCGGTTGGGCCGCGCCGAGGACATCGCGCGCGGCGTATCCTTCCTGACCGCCGATGATGCGGATTTCATCACCGGCGCCACGCTGTCCATCAACGGCGGCCAGCACATGTACTGAAGGATCGGGGGGCGCGCCGTCGCCCCCCCCGGCTTTTCAGCGCGCCGCCAACCTGAGCGGCACGAAGCGCTGTCCGTTCTGGCTTTCCACCAGGAACAGCGCCGTGCCGCGCCCCTGACGGCGCAGCTGATCGACGCGCTGCGCCAGTTCCTGCGGCGTGTTCACGCGTTCCTGCTGCACTTCCACGATCACGTCACCGGCGCGCAATTCGCGTTCGGACGCCGGTGAATTCGGCAGCACTTCCACCACCGCAACGCCGCGCTGTTCCGGGCGCAGGCGCAGGCGTTCGCGGATTTCGGGCGTGATGGCCGCGACCCGCATGCCCATACCGGTGATCTCGGTCGGGCGGCCTGGTTGCGGCGCGGCGTTCGGCGTGGCGGATGCCAGCTGCGGGTCGGCCGGCAATTCGCCCAGCGTGACCTGCACTGTCACTTCCCGCCCGTCACGCCAGACAGTCACGGGCACCTGCGCACCCACGGCGGTTTCCGCCACCAGGCGCGGCAGGGCGCGGATGTCGCGCACATCCTGGTTGTTGAAGCGCAGCACCACATCGCCGTTGCGCACGCCGCCTTGCTCCGCCGGTGCGCCATCCTGCACGCGGGAGACCAGCGCGCCACGCGCGCCGCCTTGCAGGCCCAGGCTTTCCGCGATTTCGTCGGTCACCTGCTGGATGTTCACGCCGAGCCAACCGCGCCGCACGCGCCCACCCTGCGCCAGCTGCGCGGTGATGCCGCGCGCCAGGTTAGAGGGGATCGAAAACCCGATGCCGATCGATCCGCCGGAGGGCGAATAGATGGCGGTGTTGATGCCCACCACCTCGCCGCGCATGTTGATCAGCGGGCCGCCGGAATTGCCGCGGTTGATGGCGGCGTCGGTCTGGATGAAGTCGTCGAACGGCCCTTGGCGAATGTCGCGGCCGCGGGCGGAGACAATGCCCGCCGTGACGGTGCCGCCCAGGCCGAACGGATTGCCGATCGCCAGCACCCAATCGCCCACCAGCGCGTCATCGCTATTGCCCCAGGGCACGCTGGGCAGGGGTGCGGCGGGGCGCACGCGCAGCACGGCCAGGTCCGTGCGCGGGTCGGTGCCCAGCACCTCGGCGCGCAGCGTGGTGTTGTCCTGGAGGATGACGTTCACCTCGGTCGCGTTTTCGATGACGTGGTTGTTCGTCACGATGATGCCCGAGGGGTCGATCACGAAGCCCGAACCCATGGACTGGCCGCGCGGGCGTTGCTGCGGCTGCTGCTGGCCTTCCTGCTGGCCGGGGGCGCCGCCGCCGGGCGGGCGGTTGCGGTTGAAGAAGTCGCGGAAAAATTCCTCGAAGGGCGAGCCGGGCGGGGCCTGCGGCGTGTCGGGCGCTTCCTGGCGTTGGTTGGGCCGCGCGGGGGCGCCGCCGCCAATGACCGAGGAGATGTTCACCACTGCCGGCAACAGGCGCCGCGCCAGTGGCGCGAAGCTGTCCGGGCGGCCGGCGGGCACGTTTTCCGCGCCAGGGGCGGCCGCGGGCGGCGCAGCGGGGGCCGCGACCGGTGGCAGGGTTTGCGCGAAGCCCGGCATGGCCAAGGCGGACAACAGAAGGGCAGCAATCAGACGCATGTGGTCCTCTCAGAGGTGGCGGCCCCGGCGGGGCACGCCGGCCAAAGCCTACATGCAATAGGTATGGGGTGGGGTGACGGATGCGTCACCCCATTGGAACAAATCGTATCAACGTCGCGGCTGGGCCGCGCGGATCAACGACGCGCCGGGAACTGCGGCATCTCCCGCAGGAAGCGGAAGAAGTCGCTGTCCGGCGTCAGCACCAGGCGGGATTCGCCGCTGCTGAAGACCTCGCGATAGGCCTGCATTGTGCGCCAGAACTGGAAGAATTCCGGGTCGCGGTTGAAGGCTTCGGCGAAGATGCGGATGGCGTCCTGCTCGCCGGTGCCGCGCAGGATGGCGGCATTGGCTTCGGCTTCGGCCAGCAGCACGGTGCGGTCGCGTTCGGCCTGGGCACGGATGCGGGCGGCGACTTCGGCGCCCTCCGCGCGGGCCTCGCGCGCCACGCGTTCGCGTTCGGACTGCATGCGCGCCAGGATGGCTTGCGTGTTTTCGTCCGGCAGGTCGGCGCGGCGGATGCGGACATCGACCACCTCGATGCCGAAACGCTGCGCCTCTTCGTTCACCTGGCGGCGGATTTCCGCCATGATGCGCGTGCGGTCGCTGGACAGCACGGCCAGCAGCGTTTCGCCCGCCAGCACGCGGCGCAGCGATGAGGTGACGATCGAGGACAGGCGGCCGCGGATGCCCTGTTCGGTGGCGCCCACCGTCTGGAAAAACACCAGCGGGTTGGTGATGCGATACCGCGTGAAGCTGTCCACGATCAGGCGGCGTTGGTCGCCCAGAATCACTTCCTCGCCCGGCCCGTCGAAGTCCAGCAGGCGCGCGTCGAATGGAATCACCGACTGGATGAAGGGAATCTTGAACTTCAATCCAGGAGTCTGGATCACCCGCACAGGCTGGCCCAATTGGGTGACCAGCACCTGCTGCGTCTGCTGGACGGTGAACACCGAGGCAAGGCCCAGAACGAAGAGAACCAGCAGTCCGATGCCGCCGAAAAGAAGCTTGTTCATCGTGCGATTCCTGGACGGATGGTGGGTTGCTGCATCACCGGCGGCGAAGGTGGCGGCTGCAGCGCGGCCGGCGGCACCGAGCGCGGCGCTGGGCGCGAGCCATCGAGTTGCAGGAAAGGCGTCAACCCTTGCAGGCGATCATCCACCAGGATCATCGGGCTGCGCCGGAGGATTTCCTCCATCGTCTCCAGATAAATGCGCCGAGTCGTGACATCCTGCGCCTGTGAATACGCGGCCAACACGGCGGCAAAGCGCCCCGCTTCACCGCGTGCGCGGGCGACCTGGCTGTCGCGGAAACCCTGGGCTTCCGCGACCATCCGCTCGGCCTCACCGCGCGCACGGGGGATGATGTCGTTGCGGAAGCTTTCGGCTTGGTTGCGCGCGGTTTCGCGGTCGGCATTGGCGCGCTGCACGTCGCGGAACGCATCCACCACGGCGGCCGGCGGGTCCACCTTCTGCATCTGCGTCTGCGTGACCTCGATGCCCGCGCGATACTGGTCCAGGATCGCCTGGGTGCCACGACGAACATCCTGTTCGATCTGCGCGCGTGCTTCCGTCAGCGCAGCCTGGATTTGCGTGCGGCCGATGATCTCGCGCATCACCGATTCGGCGGCCGATTTCACGGTCTCCTCCGCGTTGCGGATGTTGAACAGGAAGTCATCGACGTCGCGGATGCGCCAGAAGACTGCGAAGTCGATATCGACGATATTCTCGTCGCCGGTCAGCATCAGCGATTCTGCCAGCACATCGCGCGAAGGGACAGCACGGCCGCCTGGCACTGAGTCGCCGGGCGCGCGAAAGCCGACATCCACCCGATTGATGCGTGTCACGCGCGGTGTGGTCACTGCTTCGAACGGCCAAGGTGCGGCATAGTTGAAGCCCGGCGTCGTTATGCGGTTGAAGGCGCCGAACCGCATCACAACGCCCACTTCGTCTGGTTGAACGCGATACATGCCGGTCGCCGCATAGCCGCCGAACAGCAGAATGCCCAACAGCGCCATGCCTTTCCAACCTGCACCCCCATTCGGCAGGAAGCGCCGCACGGCGTCCTGCGCGCGACGGATCGCGTCATCCAGGTCGGGGCCACGGCCGGTTGGGCCGCCACCGCCACCGCCGCCACCAGGCGGGCGCGGCGGCGGGTTGCCCCAGGGACCGCCCGGATTGCCGCCAGGCTTTGGATTGCCCCAAGGGGAATTGCCACCGTTGTTCCAGGACATGTCCTGTTGTTTCTCCGAAACCTGAATGTGACCTGGCGCCGTGGCCTCCCCTGGGGGGATGCGCGCGGCGCCCGGTCCGGCCATATGTGCGCCACGGCCCGCGGGGCCGCAACCTCGCACGGCATGCCGGGGCCGTGCTGGGCGCATATGTCCCGGGATGGCTGGGTTTTCAAGCGATGAGCGATGCGATGCAGGCCGCGGTGCGCGGCGCCTTGGCGAAGGTGATGGATGGCGACACCGGGAAAGACCTGGTGGCGAGCAACTTCGTGGAGACGATCACCGCGCGCGACGGCATGGTGCAGGTGACACTGGCCGTGCCGCGCGACCGCGCGCGCCAGATGGAACCGGTGCGCGCCGCGGCCGAGGCAGCGGTGGCACGCGTGCCCGGTGTGCTGAGTGCCACCGTGGTGCTGACCGCGCACAACGCGCCCGCCGCTGTGCCGGCGGCGAAGGCGCCAGCGGGGCAAGGCGCGATGCTGTTGCCGGATGTGAAGAAGATCATCGCCGTGGCCTCCGGCAAGGGCGGCGTGGGCAAGTCCACCACGGCGGTGAACCTGGCGGTGTCGCTGGCGGCGCAGGGCCTGGCGGTGGGGCTGCTGGACGCCGACATCTATGGTCCCTCACTGCCGCAAATGCTGGGCACGCAGGAAAAGCCGCGCGTGACCGGGCAGCGCATTCACCCCATTCGGCGCTGGGGGCTTTCGGCCATGTCCATCGGGTTTCTGGTGGAGCAGGAAACGCCCATGGTCTGGCGCGGCCCGATGGTGATGGGCGCGCTGGAACAGATGATGGGCCAGGTGGAATGGGGCACGCTGGATGTGCTGGTGGTGGACATGCCGCCGGGCACCGGCGATGCGCAGCTGACGATGTCGCAGCGCGTGCCGCTGGCGGGTGCGGTGATTGTCTCCACGCCGCAGGATGTGGCGCTGATCGATGCGCGGCGCGGCGTGCGGATGTTCGAGAAGGTCAATGTGCCGGTGCTGGGGTTGATCGAGAACATGTCGTTCTTCTGCTGCCCGAATTGCGGGCATCGGGAAGAGATTTTCGGGCATGGCGGGGCGGAGAAGGAAGCTGCGCGGTTGGGCACGGAATTCCTGGGCGCGCTGCCGTTGAAGCTGAAGATTCGCGAGCTGGCGGATGCCGGCACGCCGATCGCGGCCGCGCAGCCGGATAGCGATGAAGCGCGAATCTACCACTGGATTGCTGCGCGGCTTTGGGACAAGCTGAATGGCGCGGAAGCACCCGCGATGCCCAGCATCGTGATGGAGTGACGGCGCGCTTCTTCATCGCAAAGTCACATGGTCCGGCGCAGTATCGCACTTGCGAAACGCCGCTTTCCGTGGGATGCAAATCACGAAACTGCGGTGGTTCTACCAAGACTGGTGGCAAGCTTGCGGTGATGGCCATTGGGCTGGTGGTGCCTCCGCCTTCGCGGAAGGAGCGGCGCTTTGCCGGATGGCAGTCTCAGTCTGGTGCAGGGGTCCGGCGGTTTTCCCGCCCTGGTGCTGAACGCGGATTTCCGGCCGCTGTCGTATTT